>CAILXE010000351.1 GCA_903838095.1 uncultured Chlorobiaceae bacterium | reverse complement strand
TCACCAGAGATAGCATCTCCGGTCTGACGCCTTCAACTTGTTGGGGGCGTTTCTTTTTTATACCCTGCCTTTATCGACTGCCGTCTGCAATGGTTGAACAATCACTTTTCGCTTTGCATCGCGCTTTACTTCGTGTATGGAAACCTCAGACAGGGATAACCGAGTGTCAATATACACAAGGGCTTTAACTTACAGCGGTTCAGCGGATAATTTTTTCAATAATCACGCTCCCCTGCCTGCATTTTTTACGCCCCATTAATAGATACTTATTTCTATTTAATAAGGAATTTCAGTATATTTTATTTCATAATTATATCTATACGCTTAAACAAAATGTGGTATGGGCCGAGATGGTGCTGGTAATGGGGCGGCTGGTGATCGACCTGGTGCAGGTGGTTATGCGGAGGGAGCTGAGCGGTTGTTCAGTCAGGCGGAGGTTGATGCGTTGGTGGCCGGGAAGTTGCAGGGGTATGCGGAGGTGGATGTTGCGGAGTATCGGTCGTTGAAGGAGGCGAAGGAGCGGAAGGAGCGGGAAGTGCTGGAGAAGATGAGTGATTTTGAGAAGATTCTGGCGCAGACGGTAAAGGAGAAGGATGAGGTGATCGGGTTGCCGGAGAAGGATATTTCGGTGCTTGGTGAGCAGTTGCGGACGATCAGGGTGGATAATGCGTTGTTGGCTGCGGCTTCGGCAGCGCGGGCGGCTTGATACCCCCTGCCTTTTGGCTTTTCTGCCTGAATATCGGTTTTAACCTGCTGCCGCTGACCCTTACAATAAATGGCAATGGTGAAAGTAACACCACCATCTTTTAGTTTGACTTCGCGAACTGAAACGCTATAGAATGGGCATAAAAAAAGGGCGACCAAGATCACCCTTTAACGTTGAAAAGTCGATTGTCAACTCCTTGACTGCGCTTTCGCCAGCCGGGCTTTTTCAATATAGGTCTTCTGGATGTCACGCGACACGTTGTATGCCTTCGAAAGACTGTCGGAACTCCAGAGTCGTGCATCGAATGCCATACAGATATTTCTGAGGAACGGAATGCCGACTTCGGTGACGCGAACACTTTTATCACCCAAAACAACCAGCCCGTCATTCTCCATATCTTCAAGGCGATACAGAGCGATATCAAGTTCTTCAGTATAAAGCTTCGGGTCTGCCCATGAGGTCTGCTGTTTGCACATCAGGTTGAGAATATGACGGCGAAGCACCAGATCTTCATCGGTGAGCAAATGACCACGATGCAGCGGAAAGCGGCCTTCATTCACCACTTTGATATAGTCAATATCGTCGCGCTCGTTCTGAGCGAACGCATACCATGTGTCGCTGATTGAGGATGAACCAAGCGCCAGCATCATCTGTGTTGTGTTTTCGGTATAACCCATGAAGTTACGGTGCAGTGTTCCGTTTTTCGCTGCTATATAGAGCGCATCTCCTTCAATGGCAAAATGGTCCATCCCAATCTCGTGGTAACCAATGGATTCAAGCATCGCGCTGCCTTTGTCGTACAGCTCCTGTTTGACATCGCCAACCGGCAGATCCTCCTCCTTGAACTTCCTCTGGCCCTCGTACATGTGAGGGTTATGGCCATAGGCATAAAAGGCGAGGCGGTCAGGTTTCAGCTCCATCACCTTCTGGATGGTATCGGTAATGGTGGCTATCGTCTGTTTGGGAAGACCGTACACAAGGTCAAAATTGATAGAGGTAAAGCCGATTTCACGGGCAAGATCGATCTTCTCCTTGACCAGTTCAAATGACTGGAGACGATTGATCTCCTGCTGTACAACCGGGTCGAAATCCTGGATACCGAAACTCATGCGGCGGAATCCGACACTGTACAGGGCTTCAAGGTGTTCCCGTGATGTTGACTTTGGATTGGTCTCGAAGCTGAACATGTAGTTGTCCATCTTGTTGACATTTTTGCAGATACCGTCGATGAGCCTGATCAGGTTTTCCGGGCTGAAAAACGTGGGAGTACCGCCGCCGATGTGCAGCTCTTTTACATTCAGCCTGCCGGGGAAAACGTCGGTATACATTTTCCACTCTGTGAGGAGCGCCTCAAGATAGGGCGTTTCGTAGGAGTGATCCTGGGTACGGTGAGCGTTGCATCCGCAGAAGTAACAGTGGTTCTCACAGTAGGGGATATGAATGTACAGACTGATTCCGGTAGTCTCGTTGCTGTCGTTAAAACCTTTGACCATAGCCTCCTTCCACTGCTCCTGGGTAACACCGTCGGTGCTCCATGAGGGGATGGTGGGGTAGCTGGTATAACGAGGCCCGGGATTGCTGTACTTGACTGCGAGATTGGTTGCCATTGTTATCTTTCCTCAACAAGGATTATTTTTTTAAATTGTTTCTCGTGAAAATACATAAAACTCGGCAATTTCATAAATCGTTAGCCCATAAACCGGCCCGGAAAGGCTTGGTATAAACATTTTTACATATATGAAACACAACGCAGCGCCGCCCGACAGACCGGTTGTCGGCATCATCATGGGTTCTGACTCCGATTTCGAGATCATGAAGGAGGCCTCAGTGGCACTTGATGATTTTAATATTGCTTCGGAGATTTCGGTTATTTCGGCTCACCGGACACCACAAGACCTTGAGCAGTATGCCTCTTCGGCCATTGAACGGGGTCTGAAGGTGATTATTGCAGGAGCTGGCGGAGCGGCGCATTTGCCCGGTGTTACGGCTGCCATGACCGTGCTGCCGGTCATCGGGGTACCGATTTTCAGCAAAAAACTCAATGGGCAGGACTCGCTCTACTCGATCGTCCAGATGCCTGCAGGTATCCCCGTGGCCACCGTCGGTATTGACAATGCGCGCAATGCGGCGCTGCTTGCCGTGCAGATTCTTGCTCTTTCGGATGAGCCTCTGATGGCTGCATTGCTTGAGTTCCGGAAAAAACTTGCCGAAGCGTCACGGCAGAAAACCGGGAAAATCCGGGAAAAGCTTTATGCAAAAAGCTGACTTCTGGATTGAGAAACTGAAGCTTCAGCCCCATCCCGAGGGAGGCTTTTATCGCGAAACATACCGCAGTGGCGGATCGTATGCCTTTGATGAAGAGAGTCCCTTCGAAGGGCCCCGTTCGTGGGCAACCTCAATTTATTATCTGCTGAGGGGAAGTGATCGATCAGCGTTGCACCGGATTCATTCGGATGAGTTGTGGTTTTACCATGCAGGAACTCCTTTGACCGTGTACTTTTTTCCGGAAACAGGGGAACCCTCCAGCTTTACTCTTGGACCGGAGCTCGACAAAGGGCAGTGTCTGCAGGAGTGTGTTCCGGCAGAAAGCTGGTTCGGGGCATGTTGCGACTGCTCTGATGAAGAGAGCTATTCGCTGGTCAGTTGTGTTGTAGCTCCCGGGTTTGACTTTCGGGACTTTGCTTTTGCCGACAGAGATACGCTTTTTGATAAATTTCCGCAGCATTCAGCAACCATTGAGCGATTAACCTGATTTTTACCCTAAAGCCGGAACTTATGCGGAGATTTCCCTCTTTTTTATACTTTTGTCCACGGAATAACATAATCCGTACAATTTTTATACGCAGTATTTAACAAAAGGTAGCATTAGAGATGAAAAAGAGGGTAGTCATAGTTGGTGGAGGATTTGCAGGTCTCAATGCCGCCAGAGTTCTTGGCAATAAGCTCGATATTGAGGTAACCCTTATCGACAGAAAAAACTATCACTTGTTTCAGCCACTTCTCTATCAGGTAGCGATGGCCGCTCTCGGTGAGGGTGATATTGCTGCCCCATTAAGAAATATGCTGGCAAACTACAGGAACATCACCGTCTTCAAGGGTATAGTAAAACATATTGATACTGAAAATAAAACGCTTGTTACCGATTTCAATGATATCCCTTACGATTATCTGATTCTTGCCTGCGGCGTACAGCATCACTATTTCGGTCATAACGAGTGGGAAGAGTTTGCACCCGGACTGAAAACCCTGGCCCAGGCAAAAGAGATACGCCGCCGGGTTATGGAGGCTTATGAACGGGCTGAACGTACAACGGATTTTGTTGAGCGGAAAAAGCTGCTCACGTTTGTGATTGTCGGTGGAGGGCCTACCGGCGTTGAACTTGCAGGCTCAATCGGAGAAATGAGCCGTTACACGCTTTCAAAATTTTACAGAAATATAGACCCTAAACTAACCAGGATTTTTATTGTTGAAGCCGCGCAACGCATTCTCGGTTCATTCTCACCTGATCTGGCCAGCAAGGCTACCCGTTCCCTTGAAAAGCTTGGCGTGCAGGTCTGGACAAACAGTATGGTCAGCAATGTTGATGCTGATGGGGTGCAAATCGGCAATGAACGCATTGAGGCGGCAACGGTACTGTGGGCGGCTGGTGTAACCGCCATTGAGATTGGCAAAACAATGGCCGGAGTCGAAACAGACCCGATAGGGCGCATCTTTGTCGCTGAAGATCTCAGCATTCCAGGACATCCCGAAATATTTGTCGGCGGCGACCTTGCTCACTTTGTTGCTGCTAATGGATGCCCCCTGCCCGGCCTTGCGCCCGTTGCCCTGCAGCAGGGCAGAGCGATCGGCAAAAATATTCTCCTTGATGTGAAAACAAAGGCAAGAAAAGTGTTCCGATACAGGGATAAAGGACAAATGGCGACCATTGGAAAAAACAAGGCGATTGTTGAGTTCGGCAATCTGAAGTTTGATGGTATTCTTGCCTGGTTTACCTGGTTACTGGTCCATATCTATTTTCTGACCAGCTTTCGTCACAAGGTTTTTGTTCTCCTGCAATGGGGATGGTCATATTTCACCTTCAGTTATGGCGCCCGGCTGATTGTCAACCGCGAATGGAGATTTTATGGCAGCAGCGACAACTGCCCTGAGAATCATGAAAGAAAAGAGCGGAAATGACGAAACAGATTAATGCACCTATGGTCATAGGCATGGTGCTGGCCATCACCTTTATCGGCATATCGCTCTATATCCTTTTTTTGCCCCTTCCTCCTGCCTTTGCCGGAAAAAATGACCTTCGGCTTTACGCCATGCTGACTGGCTCTTATGGAGTATGGCGAGCTTTTCGGGTTTACCTGAACTGGAAAGATTTGAAAGAAGACAACTGAGCAAAACATGCTGACTGTTTACCGGCACCTGTGCATATCGTTTCCTGTTCTCCAGTAATTTATTTTTTCCGTAGATTACGCCTGATCTTTAGGAAAACAGGCAGAAAGGATGCCGCCGGATGTACTGAGTCAACCACGTCTGAGTGGCTTGTCCATCATCATTTAGTTTGAGAATGTTTTTAAAGAAGAGAACGACGATGACACCATTACCCGTCACCCAGGAAACAGAACAGAGTCTGTTTTTTCATAATTATGCCAGGCTGCCTATAGCGGTAACCCATGGCGAAGGCGTCTGGCTCGTCAGTGATGATGGCACCCGTTATCTTGACATGATTGCAGGCATCGGTGTCAATGCCCTTGGCTATGGAGACAAACGCCTAACCGAGGCAATCAGCTCCCAGGCTGCAAAGCTCATCCATGCGTCGAACCTCTTTATGATGCAGCCGCAGTTTACGCTGGCTGAAAAACTGCTTGAGCTTTCGGGCTTGTCGAAGCTCTTTTTTGCCAACAGCGGCACAGAGGCCATTGAAGCTGCTATCAAAATAGCAAGAAAATGGGCTGGTCAGTTCGGAAATCCACAGAAAAAAGAGGTGCTGTCGCTGAGCAACTGCTTTCACGGCAGAACCTATGGCGCCATGTCGCTGACGGCAAAACCGAAATATGTTGACGGGTTTGAGCCGCTGCTTGATGGAACCGGTATGATTAACTTTAACGATATCAGCGATCTTGAAGAGAAGGTTTCCAGAAAAACTGCTGCTGTTTTTGTTGAAGTGGTGCAGGGAGAAGGTGGCATTCACCGGATTTCACAGCAGTTTATTGACCGCTTGAAAGAGCTTCGTCTGCAATACAATTTTTTGATTGTCGCTGATGACATTCAGGCTGGCTGCGGAAGAACCGGCACATTTTTCAGCTATACGCAGGTTAATGCAGAGCCAGATCTGGTCTGTCTTGCAAAACCGCTTGGCGGCGGACTGCCTTTGTCAGCCGTTATCGGCAGCGAAAAAGTTGCTGATGTTCTGAGTTATGGCAACCATGGCACCACCTTCGGGGGAAACCCTGTGGCATGTGCGGCTGGTATTGCAATGATTAACGCCATCTTCGAAGACAAACTGATGGAAAATGCCGAAACCATTGGCAAATACATCAATGATGAGATAGAGAAACTGGCAGCAAAACATCGGCAGATTCTTGATATCCGTCAGTACGGTCTGATGATCGGCATCACCGTCGACAAGGAGGCTAAATTTTATGCTGGCAAAGCGCTGCTGAAACATGTTCTTGTGAACGCTACCAGCGTTAACGTTATCAGGCTTCTTCCTCCGCTGACGATCAGCCGTGAAGAGGTTCAACTCTGTATTGCAACACTTGATGAAATCTTTACCGAAGAAGAAGCAGAAAACGCCTGTTGAAAAAGCTGTCGTCACCATGCCCCTTGGAGCAGTCAATTATCTCATGATTGCAGCAGGGGCACTGGTCATTGCAGGAAGCTATTTCGGGATGTATCTGGAGAGAGCTGTTGATGGCTTTTTCGCCCTCTATATCAGTCCGTTTACCCTTATCGGAAGCTATATCTGGATTATTGTTGCTCTCCTCTACAGGCCAAAGGAGCAAAAGAAGCAACCAGGTTAATCGAGCTGGAACCTGATCGGCACGGTAAACCATACCTTGATCGGGCTGCCGTTCTGAATACCGGGATAGTATTTCGACTCCATCACCGACTTGATGGCTACGGCATCAAACACTTCGCAGTCAGCAGGAATTCGTTTCATCACCTTTGCCTTGAGTGGACGACCGTCCTCAGCAATGAGAACACTGACAAAAACTTTTCCTGTAATACCGGCAATTCTTGCCATCTCGGGGTAAACCGGCTTTTTCTGTTCAAGAAATCCCGGCATTTTTTCGCAGGGGATAAACATCGGCACCTCATCGCCTGAGGAGGCGCCGGATCCCGTCCCTTGTGTCTGAATCGCCTGCTTCAGCTCTTTCTGGGTAGCGACCGTCTGCTCGGGAGGCACTTCATCCTGGCTGACCTTTTTGATTTGGCCAACACTCGGGGGAACAGGAACTGCAGGAGATGATGGCGTCACCGGGAGAGGTTCGGGAGCATTGAGAGGTGGAGGCGGGGGAAGCTGCGTCACACTGGTAACAACTTCATAGCATTCAACCATTGGTTTATCATCCTTGCCAAATAATCCTGTCAAGGATGTTATAAAATGCCAATTGGCGGTAACCAGCCAGAAGATTCCAAGAAGGGCAATCGCGGTAATGACTCCGTGCGTGAGAAAAAGATGCGCCTGACGCCGCAGCACAAGATTTCCGTAATACAACTGCCTTAGGCGGTCAGTATCAAGAAACTGTTCACCGAAAGACCAGGACAAGGCTTTTTTTCTAAATGTATCCTGATGTATGTCTTTTATTTTTGAGGACAACTGAAGAAACTCCTTTGCTGATTGCAGCCTTAAATAGCTCGTTGTATCTCGAGTGCATCTTGTTCGGTATAATCATCAAGGCTGAACCGGTCTATCTTCATAAGATTCAGCTCATCGATAATATCAACAAGATGGTGGTACTTTGCTTTATCACTTATTTTAACGACAATGACCATTTTTGCGTTCGCCCCCGTCTGCTGCCTCAAAAGCTGACGCAACTGACCGCTCAATGCCAACTGACGTGTATCTGCGGAATCGTAAAGAGGAACTTTTGTTGGAGCCTCATCGCCCAGAGAGCAATAGGCCATCGTATCATCGGCAATCCGCAACGTCAGAACATTGTTTTCCGCAACCTTTACTTCAGTTTTTTCCGGCGGAATATTGATCTCCATGGTATT
>CAILXE010000350.1 GCA_903838095.1 uncultured Chlorobiaceae bacterium | reverse complement strand
GGATTACTTTTTTCCATGCTTTTTTTATTGTATTGACCGCAAAACTCAAGGTAGAACGAGATGCGTTTGGCGCCTCTTCAGATGTTGGATGTGATGGTTTGCAAAGATATGTTTCCCATTGTACAAGAAATGAATGATACTCAGGGGAGGAGAGGTAAGAACAAAATTCTTTGTGACTTTTTTTTCGCACATTTTCAATCTCATTGAAGAATAGTCCCAGAGACGGCTGAAGAAACGGAGGAAGATAGTTGAAATAGGTTCCTTTGCGGAGCAGATAGACGTCGCTGTCACGCAATTCATTGGTTCGTTTTCCAAGATCCCTGAATGCATTAAGAAAATATTCTGTTTCTCCGGCCTCAAAAACTCCTTTAAGCTGCTTGAGAATGGAGCGGGTTCGTCGTATGGCAACGCGGTAATCGTGTAAGAATTCGGAGTCTCTATTTTTTGTAATGCCATCTTCATTCCTGCGCATGACAGAAACAGTAAATTTCAGCAGACCTATGGCGCTTTCATGGATAGAAGCATTCGGATCAAGCAGCAGGCGGATTTTCGGTGAATAGTCATCAACCTTATGTCCCGAAGTATTTATAATCGATAAAAAGAGTGTTTTATAGTCAAATCGCTTTCCGATAAAAGTGTTTTCTTTTAAGAGCCCTTCAAAAGGCGCGATTGCTTTCTCATAGCCCCTGTTCGGAGTGAGAGTAAAAAAATGTATAAATGCCTCCTCTTTTGAATTTCCAGCCAAGCTTAAGGATTCAAAAGAGAGAGTGGCTATAGTTTTTTTGTTTTCGTCAAGGAGCTGGTATAATCGAGTGAATGCATGAATTGAGCAAAGTTTTATGAACGCCCTGAGTGTGCTGTATGAAAAAAGCTCTTCTTTCAGTTTGCTATCCGGAAGCGCTTCCGGAAAAAATGAAGCCGGATTTCCTTTGAATGGAACTGAGGTAATTTCATGGCCTGTATTGAGGTCGACAAGAGAGAGAAGGTTCTTTTTTTTTAGAATCACGACTCCTTTGTCGAAAGCTTGCCATTGAAAAGAGTCGTAGAAATAACGTCGTTCCTGCAATGAGGAACATTGTGTAAGTCTCCATTCAACGGGAAGGGAATGCTGGATGCTCTCGGGCAATGTTTCCTGAGAGACGGTGCCATCCAACCTGAAGTATACTGTTTTAGGGATATTTTTCCGCAAAAAGCTCATAAGTGCCTATTAAATAGCTGCATATACGAAAATAAAAGCATCAAAAACAACGAGAAATTCACAAGCACTTTACAAATTTCTCAATAATCCAGTTTTTGAACGATCAGTATATTTAAGGACTTTTGCTGAAATCCAAGATAAACAAGGGAAGATAGAGAATAGTATTTTTGAAACTCTGAATAATTTTTCTCTTTTGAAAGGTAACAGATCCTGCACACATTTTCCTGCGGTACAGCTCGAACTAACCGATTGTTTTGTGGAGTTCTGGTTTTGCAAGCGCTACAGTAGTTATCAGGACCGCCCTGACACCGCCGCCGTTTTACAGCGCCATCATCAGCAACTCTTGAGATTTAACATAAACGTAACAGTCTGTTGATAAGAGATGGTTTCAACATTCCAATAAAGATTGTAATGTTGACTATGAAAAAAATCACAGCTACAACCATTTTTGAATCGCTCTCATCCCCTGTCAGGCTGGATGTGTATCGATTACTCGTCAAGAAAGGCCACGAAGGTATGGTCGCAGGCGAGATTGGTTCGGCACTCGATATACCACCAATAAATCTTTCGTTCCATCTTAAAACACTTTCCCTACTGGCCTCCTTACCGTAGAGCAGGAAGGCCGCTATCAGCGCTACCGGGCCAAACTTACGTTAATGATGGAGTTGATTGCCTATCTCACGGTGGAATGCTGTGGCGGTAATCCTGAAATATGCCGCAATTTGAGTGCTCAATCAATTTGTTCTCAATGAATCCTTAATCTCTTCCAGGATTACCATGAAGAAATCACTGCTTATTCTCTGTACCGGAAACTCATGTCGCAGCCAGATGGCTGAGGGGTTTCTCCGTTCTTATGACCGCTCTCTCGAAGTGTTTTCTGCGGGCACAAAACCTGCGCAGTCTGTTCATCCGCTTGCCGTGAAGGTGATGCATGAAGAGTGGATAGACCTCAGTTTGCACAAACCCAAAAGCGTTGATGAATTTCTCCAGAGACCGTTTGACTATGTCATCACGGTGTGCGATGCGGCAAAAGAGTCATGCCCGTTCTTTACCGGCAAGGTGGAACACAGCCTGCATATCGGATTTGATGATCCTGCTGAAGCCCGGGGAACAGAGGAGGAGGTGCTTGCAGTTTTCCGGCGGGTTCGCGACGAGATCAACCAGCGTTTCCGTCAATTTTATAACGATAATTTAACCTGCAAGTAACGCTATGAACCTGGCAACAAAACAATTGTCCTTTCTTGACCGCTACCTGACTCTCTGGATTTTTCTTGCCATGGCAGCGGGGGTGCTGTCGGGCTGGTTATTCCCTGGTATCTCCGGGTTCTGGAATATTTTTCAGTCAG
>CAILXE010000349.1 GCA_903838095.1 uncultured Chlorobiaceae bacterium | reverse complement strand
TGGCCTCGCACCGGTGTCTCAATAACTTAGTCTGCATCGTAGATTACAACCACTCGGGAGATCGCGCTCTTAAATTAAACGATTTAGCCGATAAATTTTCGTCATTTGGCTGGCTTGTTATCAAAATCAATGGCCATATTCACGAAGAAATACTCAATGCTCTTGAAGTCATTGATGATCACAGGCCGCTTGTCATAATAGCGGATACGATTAAAGGCTACGGGATTAAAATGATGGAAAATAATCCGGCATGGCATCACAGAGGACCGACAAAAGAAGAAGCAGCTAAAATGTTAGAGGAACTACAATGAGGAAACAGTTTGTAAAAACGGTTGAAGCAGTTGCCGAACAAGACGAAAGGCTCGTACTCATATTAGGAGATATTGGTGTTTTCGGGTTTCAAAATGTTTTTTCCACGTATCCGGAGAGAATTTACAATATTGGCATTTGCGAGCAGGCTTTTACAAGTCTGGCCGCAGGCATATCAAAAATGAATTTAATACCTGTAATTCATTCAATAGCGCCATTTGTCGTCGAGAGGAGTTTTGAACAGCTAAAAATTGATTTTGGTTACCAAAGGCTGAGGGGGAGTATCATCAGTATTGGAGCCTCCTATGATTATGCAGCATTGGGTTGTACACACCATTGCCCGGGTGACGTTGCGCTATTACAAACAATTCCGGGGATGAATATTATCGTGCCAGGGTGCGACAGGGATTTCGATGAACTGTTTCGTACCGCATATTCCGGACACAATCCGAACTATTTTAGATTGACGGAGAAGGGACATGCTCTGGACATCCCTGTCACTTTTAGCCAAGGGACGAAGATCCGTGAAGGAAGAGATGGAACTGTTGTTGCGATCGGGCCAATGTTGGAAAGGGTTATGAATGCCTGCACTAATGTGGACGTGACAATATTGTATTACACAACATTGTCACCGTTCGACGCGGAATTACTCTCTGCCACATTCCAAACAGGAAAGATCGCCGTCGTCGAGCCATTCTATGAAGGAACTATGAGCCATGATATTGTGTCTTCCCTCAAAGGAAGGTCAATTAATATGCTGTCAATCGGCGTGCCCAGAAAATTTCTGACAAATTATGGATTGGCTTCTGAACACGATGTTGCTTGCGGCTTAGATGTGGCAAGCATTAAGACCAGGTTAGAGGGTTTTTTTAATGTTAATAGATGACGTGTTGGCATCAGACGGCAAAAATTGTACGCGCGATGTCGCGATAGGTAAACTAGAAAACAGGACAGTCCTTCTTACGGGCGCATCAGGTCTCATCGGGACGCATTTCCTTTACGCGCTGCATTACCTTCAGGAAGTATTGCACGTTAACGTAAAAGTAATTGCGATTGTCAACAGAGGTATTCCGGATCATCTTGTCAGGCTATCAACCACCAACGCGACCCAATTTATCCATGGTGATTTGGCAAAAGAAGCCTTCGTTGGCAACCTTCCACCAGCCGACCTGATCATTCATGCCGCAACCTATGGCCAACCGGGTATGTTCATGGATTTTCCAGAGACAACCATAAAACTAAACACATACGTTACATCCGTTTTATTAGAAAAAGTCCTCAAAAAAAACGGGAGGTTGTTATTCGTCAGCAGCAGTGAAGTATATAGCGGTTTAACAACAACGCCGTTTTTAGAAACGAAAATGGGATCAACAACGCCAGATCATCCACGCGCCTGCTACATAGAGGCGAAGCGATGCGGAGAAGCTGTGGTCAATGTGTATCGTAATAAAGGTTGTTCTGCGACCTCCGCAAGACTGAGTCTGGCTTACGGACCAGGGACAAGGCGTGGTGACAGGCGAGTTATCAATAATTTTGTAGAAAAAGCCCTTTTACAAAAAGAGGTTACGTTATTGGATAATGGGGAGGCCAATCGCACTTATTGCTACGTGTCGGATGCCGTTAATATGATGTTG
>CAILXE010000348.1 GCA_903838095.1 uncultured Chlorobiaceae bacterium | reverse complement strand
TCAATATTATGAATAATCGTACCAAGAGGGATATTCATCATAGGCAGACAGTTGCCAGGTTGAATATCTACATTGTCACCAGCGACAATTTGATCACCAACTGATATACCTTCTGGGGCAAGAATATAGGTTTTTTCCCCATCAAGATAACTCAACAGCGCAATATTTGCTGAACGATTAGGATCATATTCAATGGAAATAACTTTGGCATTGATATCAACTTTATTTCGCTTAAAATCTATGATCCGATACTTTCGTTTATGCCCACCACCAATATGTCTGGTGGTAATACGTCCGTAATTATTACGCCCACCGCTTTTAGACAGGCTGGTAACAAGGCTTTTCTCTGGCCCATTTTTAGACAAGTCAGAATTTTGAATCGACACATGGTGCCGTTTACCGGCAGATGTCGGTTTGTATGTCTTAATACTCATGATTTCCCAATCGCTCCATCAGATTGTTTGGATAGATTTCTTTGCTTATGCTTATAATATCGCCCTACTTGCCATCAATCTATAACTTGTTGAATCATTACAATCCATCTGCAAAGTTAATCTGACCTTCAGACAGTGTCACATAGGCCTTTTTCCAATCATTTCTGAAGCCCGTGAAACGCCCAACTCGTTTTTGTTTGCCATGCATATTGGCAACATGAACATGCTTTACCTTTACTGGAAACATCTTCTCAACGGCTTGCTTGATTTCAATTTTATTTGAATCAGGATTAACCTTAAAGACAATCTTATTGTCAGTTTCTTGCAACAATGCCGCCTTTTCGGTGAGACATGGTCCTTTTAATACATTATACAAACTTTTCATGCCATCACCCTTTTTTCAAGACCTTCAATAGCAGGTTGCAAAAGCACAAGTTTTTTATGCAGAAGGATATCGTATACATTCAATCCCTCTGTTGAGAGCACCTTGAAACCGTTCACATTACGCGCAGATTTGTTGACATTATCATTAACATCAGGAGTAATGATAAGGCCATTATCAATGGCAAGCACATTCATTACCTTGATAAACTCTTTTGTTTTAATTGCCTCAAGAGTGAACCCATCAAGGACAATAAGGTTTCCTTCCTGCAATCTGGCACTCATAGCCATTGCCAATGCCTGTTTTTTAACTTTACGATTTAATTTAATACTATAATCTCTTGGCTTGGGGCCAAATGCAACACCGCCGCCACGCCACACTGGAGAAGTATTACTTCCTGCTCTCGCCCGTCCAGTACCTTTTTGACGCCATGGCTTGACACCACCACCACTCACTTCAACCCTGGTCTTGGTGCAAGCATTTCCACCACGCTTGGCCGCAAGTTGCATTTTTACAACATCATGCAATAAATGCTCTTTAACGACAAGATCAAAAACCTTTTCATTCAGTTCGATCTCACCAACTTTTTCATTCTTGATGTTTAATACACTTACAGTTGACATTATTTTCTCCTTGTGCCAGATCAAAAAAGCAGAATCATTTATTTACTAAAAATTTTCAAAAGACTCTGTTTTGCACCTGGAACTGACCCCTTCAACAGAAGTATGTTCTCTTCGGCACGAACATCTATAATAATGACATTCTTAGTCATTACTGTGTCATTACCCATACGGCCAGGCATTTTTTTACCCTTTACAACACGAGCTGGCCAAGCACTACATCCGATCGATCCCGGTGCTCTATGATGATGCGAACCATGACCTGCACAACCACCACTAAAACCATGCCTCTTCATAACACCCTGAAAGCCGCGGCCTTTACTTGTACCTTGAATATCAACAAGATCACCGACCTTAAAAAGAGCTTCAAGGCTAATGGTCTGCCCTATTTCATATTGCTCAGGATTTTCGACTCTGAACTCTTTAATATAGTAAAAAGCCTCAGTTCCAGATTTGCTAAAATGACCAGCAAGCGGTTTTATAACTCTGGATGCTTTCTTTTCAGCAAAACCAACCTGAATGGCACTGTATCCATCTTTTACAGGTGACTTAACCTGCAAAATCTTACAAGGACCAGCCTCAACCACAGTAACAGGGGTAGCCATACCCATTTCACTGTAAATCCGCGTCATCCCGATTTTTTTACCCAAAATCCCCATAGTCTTTGGCATAATATCATCCGTTACTTTCGTTTTCTAATACAATACTACCTTTAAGGCAGTTTAATCTCGACATTAACACCTGCCGAAAGCTCAAGTTTCATTAGCATATCAATAGTCTGTTGCGTTGGTTCCAAGATATCTAACAATCTTCTATGCGTTCTCATCTCAAATTGTTCTCTCGACTTCTTATTTACATGAGGAGAACGCAACACACAGAATTTATTAATAGATGTCGGTAAAGGGATAGGACCAACCACTGCTGCTCCTGTACGCCTTGCCGTTTCAACAATCTCTGATGTTGATTGATCAAGCAACTTGTGATCATACGCCTTTAAGCGTATACGAATTTTGTCTGTAGGGATCATATCCAACCTTTATTAAGCAATAATTTCACTGATAACACCAGCGCCAACTGTCCGACCACCCTCACGGATAGCAAAACGAAGACCTGCATCCATGGCAATCGGGGTAATCAACTCGGCAACAACAGATACATTATCACCAGGCATTACCATCTCGGTTCCCTCGGGAAGAGTCACAATGCCGGTCACATCGGTGGTCCGGAAATAAAACTGGGGACGATATCCATTAAAAAATGGGGTGTGACGACCGCCCTCTTCCTTACCCAATATATAACACTCAGCCTTGAATTTGGTATGGGGAGTAATGGTGCCGGGCTTAGCCAGAACCTGACCTCGTTCAATATCTTCACGCTTGGTGCCGCGAAGCAGGACTCCAACATTATCTCCTGCCTGACCCTCATCAAGGATCTTCCGGAACATCTCAACGCCGGTGACAGTCGTCTTGACCGTATCACGGATACCAACAATCGCAACCTCATCGCCGACATGAACGATTCCACGCTCAATTCGACCGGTGGCCACAGTTCCACGTCCAGAGATAGAAAAAACATCCTCAACAGGCATCAAAAACGGTTGATCAATATCACGCTTTGGCTCAGGGATATATGTATCAATAGCCTCCATCAGGTCCCAAATACATTTTGCAGCTTCGGGATCTTCAGGATTCTCAAGGGCCTTCAGAGCCGAACCATGAATGATAGGCACCTCATCACCGGGGAAGTCATACTTATCAAGAAGCTCGCGCAACTCCATCTCAACCAGCTCGATAAGTTCAGGATCATCCACCATGTCACATTTATTTAAGAAGACCACGATACAAGGAACACCTACCTGACGGGCAAGAAGAATATGCTCACGAGTTTGTGGCATGGCGCCATCATTGGCACCGACTACCAATATAGCACCATCCATTTGGGCCGCACCGGTAATCATATTTTTAATATAATCAGCATGACCAGGACAGTCCACGTGGGCATAGTGACGATTTACGGTCTCATACTCAACATGGGCGGTGGCAATGGTAATTCCACGCTCTTTTTCTTCCGGAGCCTTATCAATCTCGCTGAAATCTGTAAATTTAGCCAAACCCTTTGTCGAAAGGACACGGGTTATCGCTGCAGTCAGGGTCGTTTTACCATGATCGATATGACCCACAGTACCCACATTGACATGTGGTTTTTTTCTATCAAACTTTTCCTTTGCCATAGTCGTCGTCTCCCTGACCATAAACTGGTTTAAATAGCAATACATCTGGAGCCCACAACCAGAGTCGAACTGGTGACCTCATCCTTACCAAGGATGCGCTCTACCAACTGAGCTATGTGGGCCCTATCCGTACAAACGAAAAAACTTACATTGGAGCGGGAAACGAGACTCGAACTCGCAACCCTCAGCTTGGAAGGCTGATGCTCTACCAATTGAGCTATTCCCGCTTGGCGCCTAAAAATGCAAAACAAATGGTGGAGGGGGGAGGATTCGAACCTCCGAAGGCGCTGCCGACAGATTTACAGTCTGTTCCCTTTAGCCACTCGGGAACCCCTCCATTCATAAACCACTTAACTCCTACTCTTTTATTGCTGTCACCTTACAACATACTTCCCAAAACATTCACAGCATAACTTGTAATAACTGGAGCTGGCGATGGGACTTGAACCCGCAACCTGCTGATTACAAATCAGCTGCTCTGCCAATTGAGCTACGCCAGCGGCAAGAGAAGGCGACTCGCAGTCCGGTCAGCAATAGCCACCGTCGATCACCTTTGGCGGGTGATTTGGGCCGATTTTGCCTCTCATCTTGCGGTTTTCACACTGCTTTTTGCTGC
>CAILXE010000347.1 GCA_903838095.1 uncultured Chlorobiaceae bacterium | reverse complement strand
ATAACCTCATCATAAAAGTTATCAATCCTTGAATTTGAGGTTATGACTGGGTCAGTTTTAAAATTAGCTTCGATTAGCTGGGTAAAAGTCTGTGTGCTCTTGTAACCAAATGGTATTGACACGCCAGCTCCGGTGAGGAGCAGCATTCGTCTTTTGAACCATTTGGGTAAATTACACATATCTTCCTATTTCTATAATGGTTAACAGTATTATTATGACAAAGTTACCATGACAATATCGCTACAACTATCCAGTACAGATCTTAAGCTATCGCATGAAATTGTTGTGTTTTTCTGACATGACCAATCGTTCTTCTATCCAATTTTGCTGATAATCACAAAGTCAAAAGACAAACTCGTGTATCGCCAAGCAATAACATCGACGATGAAATATCTATTGTTTTAGTTTTGTCTTTCATCGTGGCATGTAGTTGCTTGAAAGTAAAGACTGTTCCAAAATACTGGGCCGGTGGATAGGATGTATATTGACTTCGGCATCATCTGTCATGCAAGATCATCTTATCTGCAAATCTTTTCAACTCGCCTCATAACTTTTCAATAAAAGAGGTTTGGCCTTTTCAAAATCATCCATTGAGCCAATTGCTATTTCCAGGTCGCCAGTCCCAAAATGACCGGTTTTCTTGACATCACGGGTAAAACCATTTTCAAGGTCTATTGACTCAGGGTCAACTTTGACATACACCAGAAGCTTACCTGTAGCCGGATGGACCTCAACGCAGGCGAAATTTTTGATCCGTTTAAAGGCAAAATAAAATTTCAGCACCTTAAACTGAATATCATCCCCCAGCGCCAGCAAATACGCCTTTACTTCCTCATAAAGGTCTTTCTGTTCCTGCTTGGCTTGCACCAGATATTCCATAACTGTCTTATACGAACTCTTGCCTGACTTAACCGGCTTTTCATTATCAGAATATGCGACAACCGCAGTAGTAGCATTAACCAGTTCCAGCAGAAGCAGGTCATCCCCATACCGCCGGTATCGGATAAGTTCTATATTCCGATTGATCTGCTGAACGGCATGTGCATCATACTTTGTAAAATCACCGGCGATACAAATCAGTCTCGGACTTGGCCACTCAATAGCATCGGAAACTTCCTTGCCAAGCTTTTCCATTACCAGAAGGATAAATTCCGCTTTATGGTCCATCAGCCAGTCAAGATAAAATAGGCCTTGGTTGATGACGTTTTCGTTCATGGCCCGTTTGTATTCAATGATTACCGGGCAGCCGTTCTCATCAACCCCAAGGGTATCAATCCTGCCACCATGGGTTTTGCCGGTGGAATATTCAGTTGCCAGAAAACGGACGCCAAGAAAAGTCTCAAGATGAGCTTCTATCTGGGTCTGCAGTGACTTTTCCACCGATGCCGACCGTCCATCAAGCTCAAGGACTTCGTTTTCCTGAATTCTGAATAGTTTGATATCACTCATTGGTTTATTGTCTTACACTTCTGTGCTTTTTAGGAAAAATACTCAGGCCCGTTTTTTCTACACCCGGCAACAAACAATCCCGCGGTACTTGTCATGGTGCCACCTCAAACCGGCACTAAGAGATCACGTACTACCTTGACCAAGCGTGCATTCCCAGCAGCACTGTGGTAGCGAATCATGCTGAAAACTGCCGTCTTCATAAAAGATCGGAGTTGTTCAACCACAATTACTTCCCATCCCAATTGGGCTAACCAAATAGCATCGCGCCCTGATCCCCCACCAACACCCAACGACAAGCCAGGCTTCGGGGGCAAATGCTCCAGACAACTTGCACGTACCTTGTCCGAGTCCATACTTTGATATTGGTCAAACAACTGTTTGGCGTTGCGGTTATAATAATAATTCGACATTATTTTTTTATTTTTCAACCAGCGCCGCATGATCACAAAATTTATTTGGGATTTTTAACGACCCAGTTAAGGAGACCAATTTGTCCATCCCACCACATTTTTCTAAGTACGTTCTTGCCATCAGCGCCTCTGCATGATCAGCAACCTTGCCGCTCTCGCCATTGGCGAAGATATAATCGTCAGGATGCCAGGCAACATATGAAAGATGCCCCAATAATGGGCCGGGGAAAACTGTTCCGGCAACCAGGTCTTCAATATCCTTTTGAGGTAACTGACACCCGCCGACATGAATACCGAATTGCCAGGCAATTAGCACCATTGCTTTCAGTTGAAGTCTCGTTCTTTCGTACCCCCAAAAGTAATATTGATCGCTCAGTGGGTAGTATCTCCAAATTGATTCTTCGCTGAAATGCCCCCAATGGTCAATTTTGCCTCGAAACACCATAGCAATTGGATAATCAATTTCTTTCTTTTTCAGTTTATCCTTAGGGCATTTAATAACAAACCCCTTCACCTCTCTATGTTTTTGCTTTAATTCGACAATGAAATGGATAAAACCTTCCATATCTTTATCAAACCATAAGTATGGGTAAATCGGTATATCCTTGCCATCCAACCATTCCCGTCGCACTCCAAAAACCTCACAGGTCTTATTGATGATATTTTCATCCAGAGCTCTTATAAGATTTTCGTCTTTGCTGACATCGGCCAGGTTAAAACCAGCTTCCTGTCCAAGGAGCCGAGGAATCTGGGTGCGCTCTATGCCATGAGCCTTGTAGATTTTCACAAACCGTTGCGCCACTCCCAAAACATCATCACCTTCAGAAACCGCCTCACCTTTATTCTTTCGCTTATCCAGCCAGTTCTTGACAAATGAACCCCCTTTGAAGAGGTCTTTGATTATTCCTAAAATGGCTGTAATAGTAGTTAACATCACACCACCAGAAGCTGTTTGACCATCAGGTTTTCACTTGAGCCTTGATTGCTCATGTCTCCACCGCCATAGTTGTAGAAACCGGACATTTTGACCGAATGAATTCAAATATCGGGCGAAATACCTCAAAACAAGAGCCGTCCAGTGTGGGCACAACCTCTTTTGCAAAAGCGGTTTTTTCTCTATCCGCATGGAAGACGATTTTACTACCGCCAACACACGGCTCATCTTGGAAATAATTGGCAGTGGCCTCCTGCCCATAAAACAGGTGCTCGATTTCACAGCAGGAATCACCACCGAAAGTTTCCTTGGTGGTGGTATTTTTTATTACCTGACTCTGAATATCCACATGAGCGGGAACTGGAAGCATAATGGCGTAGGAATCACCTTCGGCCCATTGTTTGACCATCCCCTGCAACGGATCATTCTCAATAACAGTGCCGTTTAGGCCGTTCCATTGATCGTAGGCCTTATCAAAATCGAAGAGTGCAAATAACGGGAGCCCACCCATCTCTGCATGAATCCGATTGTCGGTTAAGAGCTGCTTGATATAGGTGGAACTGAACGCGTAGAAAGGTATAAACGGCATCTCATACTCAAAAAGCTTGTACCATGCTTCTTTTAGTATGATAGGGTCAGTGCTGCCTTCGGTGAAAAGAACCGGCTTGTTCTCAATCTGAATGGTATTGATGATACTCAATAGCTGTTCCTGCTCAGAGTATTTGATCAAGTCCGAGCTGAGCTTTTTAATGGCCATGAATTTTGGAAGATCATAGCAGTTTGCGTAGTTGTCTTTGATATCAAAAAACTTGATCTTCTTTCTATCCCCTGGAATGAGAGTCACCGCGCTATGGCTGCTCATCAGTACATGATTGTTTTTGGCTGCACTATCGGTAATCACGAAGACCTGTTTCAAAAAGTCGAACTGCCATTCCGGATGAAGGAAGGAGTCCGGCTCATCCAGTAGGGTGATGCAGTTGCGATCCTTGAACAGCTCGATAATGGTGTAGATATAGACCGACTGGAATTGGCCGTCACTGAAGTGGGCGATGGTGGCGGCAATGCCGCCGGTCAGTTGCAAAGGAATCCCGATTTCCTCCAACATGCCCAAGGTTTTCAGGTTGTCGAACTGCCGAAAAATGTCGGTGACATTCTCATCATCGAATAGTTGCTGGAACAGTTCAATATTGATCGGGATTCGATAAAGGTTTTCGCCTTGACTGTACAGATTCGCGTGGCTGAATTCGCCCTTAACGCAACTGATCATCTTATCCAGAAACTGGCGCGTAATGCCTTCAGCCCCCCAGTAATGGGTTTTAGGATCAAAATTCTCGATTTCGAACTTCTTATCAGCAAAAACCGGACGCTTCAGTAAGAGATTGACTTCCTCTGCCACTGTTTTGATACCCAGCTTCTGGCAAATAAATTGCCGCGCCTTATTGGCTTCCGGCTGCATCAGCAACACGGCCAACAGCAGCTCTTTGTATTCAGGTCCGATTCCGATAAAGCGGCGGCTTTCATCGAAATCGGCATTTATAATACGTTTGCGAAACGCTTCTTCATATTTTTTCACCAGTCCTGCCACCGTGTCATTGTGGCCAGAATAATAGATCAGCACATTGTCAGGCAGCAGGGTTTGACCAATGGTTTTGCGGTCTTTGCCGTTAATGCTGAGTTTGCCGGAGTTCCAGGCAAGATCGGTT
>CAILXE010000346.1 GCA_903838095.1 uncultured Chlorobiaceae bacterium | reverse complement strand
CCTGCCAGAACAGGGTTTTTGGAGAATGAACTGAAACTGCTCAAATTGTTTGAACCTGAATTTGACCGGGTGGCTGAACAACAATCAAAAAAACTGGTCGAAGCCCATGAACGGTTCAGTTCCCTCATGGACGGCAAGCGTTTCCAGGTGGTGCACCCGGTACTGCCGATGGATCTGCTCGGCGTCTATATTCTCTTGCCAGAAGGAGAAGCTGCGGGAGGTGTTGCATGATCTACCCATCCATCCGCATTGAAGGGGCGATACTCTCGCCCGATATTCTTGAAAAGCTTGAGGATATTACAGGCCAGCGCCCGGTCGATTTTGGTCTGGAGCCATCAATCAAGGTCAAGGAGGAAATTGCAAGAGCCTGGGCCGATGCCCAGGACTACTGGCGCATCTTCAATCGCAAGCTTGAAACGCTGAAAAAGGAGTCGCCAGCCACTACTGAAACCCGAAACCTTTGGGTGGTGCCGCTGCTTGGGCTCCTTGGTTACCAACTGGAATTTGAGGCCAAGAGCATCGAACTCAACGCAAAGCTCTACCCGATCTCCCACCGCATCACTAACCGTGGGGGAGCGGCAATTCACATTATCGGCAGCAACGAGCTTGCCGGTCTCGACCGAAAGCCTGAAAAAGCTGCCCTGCGGATGTCGGCTCATGCCATGGTGCAGGAGTATCTGAATCTTACCGAGCAGCTCTACGGCATTGTCACCAATGGCCGGGTGCTGCGCCTCCTGCGCGACAGCTCCCGTCTGGTCAAGCTCACCTATCTGGAGTTTGACCTCGACCGCATCTTTACCGACGGTCTCTTTGCCGATTTTGCCGTGCTCTACCGGCTACTGCATGTGACGCGCTTGCCTGCCTCTTGCGAAGCTCCTGAAGAGAGCTTCATTGAAAAATATCATCAGGATTCACTCGATTCCGGTGCACGTATTCGCGAAGGGTTGAGCGGTGCCGTCGAAAAGACCATCCTCTCCTTTGCCAACGGGTTTCTCTCAAATTCAGAAAATGCCGCACTGCTGGCAGCCATTACCTCCGGCCAGATAAAACCAGCAGAGTATTATCATTATCTCCTGCGTTTGATCTACCGGATTCTCTTTTTGATGGTCATCGAAGAGCGAAATCTGGTCTATCCCCAGTCACCAGTTGCGCCCAAACGGGATATCTACGACACCTACTACAGCCTCATGCGCTTGCGTCGGTTATCGGAAAAGCGGTATCTGGCAGATCGCCGCCATCACGATCACTGGCTGGCGCTCATGGCCACCTTTCATCTCTTTGAAGATGGCGGCCCCGGAGGCAATCTTGGTATTGCTCCACTTGCCGGCGACCTCTTCAGAGCTGATGCCATTGGGCCATTGAACCAATGCACCCTTGATAACGAGACGCTCCTGCACTGCCTTCGTTCATTGAGCCTCTATGAAAACCAGAAAACCGGGCAGCTCATCAGGGTCAACTATGCGGCGCTCAACGTGGAGGAGTTCGGGTCAGTCTACGAAGGACTTCTTGAGTACGAACCGGTTTTTCTTCATAACGACAATGCAATCGAATTTGCCTTTGCCAAAGGTGACCAGCGAGCTGCCACAGGTTCCCATTACACCCCTGACGACCTTGTTCAGCCCCTGATCAAACACTCGCTTGATTATCTCATCGCCGACAGGCTGAAAACCAGCAACCCCGAAGCGGCGCTTCTTTCGCTGAGAGTTGCCGATATCTCCTGCGGTTCAGGCCATATTTTATTAGCCGCAGCCCGACGAATAGCCACTGAACTTGCCATCGTCCGTACCGGTGAAGAGCAACCCTCCCCAAGCGCATTCCGCTCGGCTATCCGCGATGTCATTCGCAATTGTATCTACGGCATTGATCTCAACCCCCTGGCCGTTGAGCTGTGCAAGGTAGCGCTCTGGCTTGAGGCCCATATACCCGGCCAGCCACTGAACTTCCTCGATCACCACATCAAATGCGGCAACGCCATTGTCGGGTTTGCACATCGGGAAGAGATGCAAAAGGGTGTGCCGGATGAAGCCTTTGTTACCATGCCGGGCGATGACAAGGAGGTTGTTGCCGAACTTCGCAAAAGGAATAAGGCGGAACGCATTCGACAGGGAAAACAGGTAAGTTTTGCCTTCACTCCCGAAATCGACCAGAGTTTTTCCCTGTCGCTGAAACAATGGCATGAAATTGCCTCGTTGCCTGAACGAACACCATCAGAGATTGAAGAGAAAAAGCGCCGTTATCAGGAATTTGCCACAGGCAAAGATTCCCGTTTACTGCGCCAGATCGCCTCAATCCCGATTGCCCAGTTCTACATTGAAAAAACCTATGGGAACCGGTCATCGATTATCACCGACGATGAGTATAGCCAATACCTTTCCGGTCAGCAATCGCCGAGTGAGCAGGCCACAGCTATGGTGCAGACAATAGCAGAGAGGAAGAACTTTTTTCACTGGTTTTTGGAGTTCCCTGAAATTATTGTGAATGGAGGGTTTGATTGTATTCTGGGGAATCCGCCTTTTCTGGGAGGTCAGAAACTGAGCGGAACTTATGGGTTGGCACAACTGGAGTACCTGAAACACGCCTATGCTCCGATTGGGGCAGTTGATCTGGTCACTTACTTCTTCCGACGCATCTTTACGCTCATCAAGGACAAGGGTTTTCAATCGTTGATCTCGACCAATACCATTGCACAGGGGAGTGCGCGTGAAGGAGGGCTTGATGTTATTGTTGCTAAAGGTGGTGCCATCAACCATGCCGTCAGAAGTATGAAATGGCCCGGAATTGCTGCCGTGGAAGTTGCGCTTGTGACCATCACAAAGCAATCTTGGAAAGGGAAATTCATTCTTTTTGGCAAAGAGGTTTCGTTTATTACACCTTACCTTGATGACGCTTCCACGTTGGGCAATCCTTATCCGCTCAGACAGAATGAAGACAAAAGCTTTATTGGAAGCTATGTCTTAGGTAAAGGGTTTATACTTGAACCACATGAGGCTCAAGCCTTGATACGGAAAAATCCGAAAAATCGAAATGTACTTTTTCCCTATCTCAATGGAGATGATATTAACAGTAATCTGGAACAATCACCAAGTCGTTGGGTAATCAATTTTTTTGACTGGTCAGAAGAAAAATGCAGTAATGAATATCCTGAGTGTTTTGATATTGTTTCACGCTTGGTAAAGCCTGAGAGATATAAGCAAAACAGAGAAACCCGAAAGAAAAAATGGTGGCTATATGCAGAAAAAGCCCCAAAGCTTTATCGGAAAATTGCCTCAATGCCGAAAGTTATGGTACAAACACAGGTTTCAAAAATAAACGCACTTGTTTTTATTTCAGGGGAAATAGTTTTTGATCAAAAGGTTATTGTTTTTTCATTTTCTGAGTCAAAATATATTGCTCTTTTACAAGGAACATTTCACTCTGAATGGTCTTGGAAGTACGGAGCAACAAGGGGAATTAGTTTAACATATACACCTTCAACAGTTTTTGAGCAATATCCGTTTCCGCAAAACCTCACGAAATCGCAGGAAGAGCAACTCGAACGTCTCGGAGAGAGCTACCACGAACACCGCAAGCAACTCATGCTTGCCATACACCTCGGCCTCACCAAAACCTATAACCTCTTCCACGCCCAACCACTGCGCCCGATAACACCAGAAGAAGAACAGCCTGACGACAAAGCCCTTCAAAAACGCCTCGGAAAAGATGCAGCCCACCTGCGCAAGCACCTGGCAAAAACACCCGGCACCATCACCTTCAACGAAGCAGTTTCAGCCATCCAGAAACTCCGCAACCTCCACCACCAAATGGACAACGCCGTTCTCGAAGCCTATGGATGGTCAGACATCAACCTCCGTCACGACTTCTATGAAGTAGAATACCTCCCCGAAAACGACCGCATCCGCTACACCATCCACTCTGACGCACGTCGGGAAATACTCAAGCGGCTGCTTGAGCTGAATCATGAAATTCACAAACGGGAAGTTGCGGCGGGGTTGTGGGAGAAAAAAGGAAACGGAAAGGAGAAAGTCAGCAAGAAAACCAAGGACACTCAGATAAGATTTGAACTATAATATATACGTCATTTTATATAAAGAATTTTAAGATTTACAACGAGATAAATTCTGAAAAATAAAAAATGGGAGGTGATTGAACCAAACCTGTCCGTTATGTAAAAAGTAGACTAACAAATTTATTTGTAAATGTTGGCCATAAGAGTGGAACCTTATGG
>CAILXE010000345.1 GCA_903838095.1 uncultured Chlorobiaceae bacterium | reverse complement strand
TAGTTGACAAGTATAATAAGATGAACAATCAGACAGAAGAGTTAAAGGTAAAAGAGGGGCAGCGCCTTTCCGCTGCATGAATAGGTCAGGTTACCAACTTAAACTCAGCCACTTTTTGTCTACCGGCTGGGGTCCACTTTAGAGCCTGTGACACCAATGCTGACAGTGCTGTAAGCGACAGATCCCGAGAATGCGGCACCAGTGCTGCTGTTAATGCTTCGATAATAGGTCGAAAAACTGCCCGACCCAAGAAGCTCCCCGTCAGCATCGGCAAACACTGGTTGCAATGATTCAACAACTATAGACCCCCCAATATTGTCGCCACCATAACTGACTGGTGTCACCCCGGCTTTCACGCCGATGCTGCTGACACTGGCAGATGCGATGTAGGATAACGGCGGATTCATCTGATTGGCGCAGGCCGAGGTCAGGCACATGCCGTCAACGTAGACCAGTACCCGGTCGTCCGCCAGTCCGCGAACCACAGGAAGATTTGAAACCCCGCCACCAGTTGCAAGGGCAACACCCGGCTCCTCGCTGAGCAGTGAGGCGGTATCACTGGTTTTGACCTGTTTGGAATGAAGTGATTGAACTGCTTTTCCTGAAGGCGCAGTAACAACCGTCTCCTGACTTATTGCTTCATGAGCAGAGGCGGGAATGGGTATGGCTGACGTTAACAGCAGAAAGAAGAAATGATCTATAATATTTTTTGATCGCATATTCTGAATGAATAAATAATTGGGAAAAACATTTACATAAAACCGCGCCTTAAAAGATATCCCCATGAATCTGGAGAACCAATAGAAGGCAGTCTGTGAACGTTCAGTCAATCAGCGACTCTGACGCGTACAGAGACGCTTGCCTTTCGCGCTGAGAAGTAAAAAAACATTCAAAAAATGTTCGAATGTACCAATACCAAAAGCAACAAAATGCATGACGAATCCCCTGGCCAGAATCGGATGGTAACGGGGATATACTGAATAAACTGAACGTTGAGACTATGCTTTCGGGGGATGGTCAATCTGAAACTTGACACCGTCAGGTAAAAATGATGCCTGACCGAGAGTAAACGTCTGCTCGCATGATATCGTCACAAGAGAATGCTGACCGTCAGGCAAAAGGCCGGGCATGGCATCAAGCATCACTTCTGTCGTTCTGCCTGAGACTGGCTTGCCTGAAGGGGCTTGTTGGGTCTCTGTGTTGGTATTAATGTTTTTCATCAGAAAACAGTGTCCGCTGCAATCAGTCATCTTCCTTTCACAAACTGTTTCGGCAATCACCTTCTGATTCAGGAAAAAGAGGGCGTAGCAAACCAGGACGCTGTTAATTTGCAAAAGCATTCCGACAAGCATCAACGCTGCAATAAATTGGGTGCGTGCCGTCATAATTGAATCTGCTTGTTCGAAAAACCTGACATGAGCCCGAATTTAGAGTTTTAACGATTGCAAACAAAAAAAACGACACGTACATCACCAATTGAACCGATAAAAAGCAGTATGCAAAAGAGACTTGTCAATATTATTGAGTTTTTTAATTTTTAAAATCACTTTTATATTATTAACATCGCCTTTTAAAAGCTTTACTCTAAAATTTAGGCCTGTACCATGGCTATGAGCACAAAATCACTCCTTCCTTTATTTGCCTTCAGTCTCTGCGTCCTTGGAGCATGCAACCCCGAAAAGCCGCCTGTCACCCAGGAAGTTAACGAATCAAGTGAAACGGCTTTGCCTGACGCCAAACTTACAGCAGGAAAAACTGTTTACGAAGCAAATTGTGCCGGTTGTCATGATGCCAGTGTCGCAGGCGCACCGAAACCGGGCGACAAGCCTGCCTGGATCACACGCATTGCCACTGGAATGGATGTTATGGTGAAAAAATCAATTGACGGGTTTGAGGGAAAAGCGGGAGCTATGCCGCCAAAAGGGGGCAACGCCATTCTGACTGACGAAGAGGTAACAAACGCCGTAATGTACATGGTCTCTCAATCCACGTAAGTTATAACGAATCTGACCTCATAAACCCCGGATCAACAGGCCATCAGTGGCTGAAAAGAGATGTCACTGATGTTGATACTCCTGACTTGTCAGCAAAGACAGCAATAGTGAGCAACGTTCTATAAAAACAGTGCTTTAACTTTTGCAATCAACTGATTTTCCGTCAACCGGTCACAGATTTCTACGACAGCAACTTTACTGTGCAGCTCACTTACTCTTGCGATCTCTTTCGCGAGTTCAATCTTTGCCTCCCCTGGCCCAAAAAGCGCAATGCTCTCTGAATGATGAAGCTTCCCGATAACGTTCTGATAAAACGCATGGTACTGATGTTTTCGGCGTTCATCGGCAGTATGCTCACGAGACACTGCCTGGGCGACAACAGTTCCACCCGATTTCCATCCGCCTGATGGCTTAAGATGACTTTCTGCTCCGGATTCAATGTGCTCGACGAAAGTTTGATCGCCTTCGATTGAAACAAGAATGGCCTCTTTGTGGTCGATCCATAGCCCTGTGTATTTTTTCATGGCAGTTCAACTCCTTCTGTAAGATTGTTGCTGAAGAGCACAACACGCTTTTACTGAATGAGAATCTCTCCTTAAAGATAAGAAATACTCAGAGGATCTTGCGTTTTTTCAACCTGTGATAGATGAAAGGAGGGATCTCTCCCAACGGCTGATGAGCGTCAGAAGGGTTTATACCGGGAAACAGAGCGGTTTTTCAGGTATGAGTCGGGAACTTGTCCCCGTTTGTAAAACAGGCCCCTCTCTGAACAACAGAACAAGGGGCTGTTCCATTTTCCTACAGAGATTCCTTGATAACCTTTTCCTTTTCTGAAAAAAGTTTTGCCCCGAGAAACTCGCGGTTCATGCGGGCAATATTTGCTACAGAAATACCTTTGGGGCAGTCGGATTCACAGGCATAAGTGTTACTGCAATTGCCAAAACCCAGCTCATCCATACAGGCAACCATATTTTGCACCCTTTTTGCCGCCTCTACCCGCCCTTGCGGCAGCAAGGCAAGATGCGAAACCTTGGCGCCAATAAAGAGCATGGCGGCAGCATTGGAACATGCGGCAACACAAGCGCCACAGCCGATACATGTCGCAGCATCAAAGGCTGAATCTGACTTCTCTTTTGGTACGGGAATGGTATTGGCATCCGGGACGCCACCTGTATTGACTGAAACATACCCGCCCGCCTGAATAATCTTGTCCAGGGCACTCCGGTCAACAACAAGATCTCTGACGATGGGAAAAGCCTTTGCGCGCCATGGTTCAATGAAGATGGTATCTCCATCCTTGAAGGCTCGCATGTGAAGCTGGCAGGTGGTAACCCCTTTCACTGGACCATGGGGACGTCCATTAATATAAAGGCTGCACGTGCCGCAAATTCCTTCCCGGCAATCATGATCAAAAGCTACAGGATCACCGTCGGTCGTGATAAGCTTCTGGTTAAGAGTATCGAGCATTTCAAAGAAAGAGCTGTCGGGCGAGATCCCTGAAACATCATAGGAAACCATCTCCCCTTTAGCCGTAACGTTTTTCTGTCGCCAGATTTTCAGCGTAAAGTTCATAATAACCTGTTATTTATAGCTCCGCTGGGAGAGCTTGATCTCGTTGAATTGAAGTTCCTCGCGATGGAGTTCTGCTGCAACATCACGCCCTCTGTATTCCCATGCACCAACAAAAGCGAATTCATCATCATTGCGTAATGCCTCACCCTCACTGGTCTGATACTCTTCTCTGAAATGTCCTCCGCACGACTCTCTGCGCTGCTGGGCATCACGCACCATGAGTTCGCCGAGTTCAATAAAATCGGCAACCCTGCACGCTTTCTCCACTTCGGGATTGTATTCATCCAGTCTGCCTGGAATCTTCACTCCGCGATAATATTCGTGACGGAGTTCAGTAATCTGATACAGCGCCTCGGTAAGACCTGCATCGTTCCGTGCCATTCCGCAATACTCCCACATTATTTTACCAAGACGACGATGGAAGTTGTCGACGGATTCTTTTCCTGCGCTGTTTTTGATCTGTTGCAGACGATCAGTCACTGCCTGTGCCGCAATATTGAATTCGGAAGAGGCGGTGTCGAAGCGTGGCGTATGAATTTCGTTAGCCAGATAGTTGCCGATGGTATAGGGCAGCACAAAATAGCCGTCGGCAAGTCCCTGCATGAGCGCTGACGCTCCGAGACGGTTTGCTCCGTGATCGGAAAAATTGCATTCCCCTATTGCATAGAGTCCTGGAATCGTGGTCATCAGCTCATAATCAACCCAAAGACCACCCATGGTATAATGCACCGCAGGATAGATCATCATCGGAGTCTCATAAGGGCTCTCTGCCACAATCTGCTCGTACATCTGGAAGAGGTTTCCGTAAAGAGAGTCGATGGCGTCGTGACCTTTTCTTTTGATCGCATCAGCAAAATCAAGAAACACTGCGACCCCTGTAGAGCCGACACCAAAACCGGCATCACAGCGCTCTTTGGCGGCACGCGATGCGACATCTCTCGGAACAAGATTGCCAAATGCAGGGTAACGTCTTTCCAGATAATAATCGCGGTCAGCTTCGGCAATATCTGATGGCTTGATCTCTTTGTTTCTCAGTTTTTCAACATCTTTCATCTTGGCCGGAACCCATATCCTGCCATCGTTGCGCAAGCTTTCGCTCATCAGGGTCAGCTTGGACTGGGCATCTCCATGAACCGGAATACAGGTCGGATGAATCTGGGTAAACGAAGGGTTGGCAAACATTGCTCCTTTCCGGAAGGCGCTCCATGCTGGTGTGACGTTGGAGCCCATGGCGTTGGTCGAGAGAAAAAAGACATTGCCATATCCGCCATTGGCCAGCACAACTGCATGGGCGGCATGGCGCTCTATTTCTCCGGTCACAAGATTACGGGCAATGATTCCCCGAGCCTTTCCATCGACAAGCACCATGTCAAGGACATCGCGACGATTGTAAAGTTTGACTGTGCCTGCGGCAATCTGGCGACTTAATGCACTGTAGGCACCAAGAAGAAGCTGCTGGCCGGTCTGACCTCTCGCATAGAACGTTCTGGAGACCTGTGCGCCACCGAATGACCGGTTGGTCAGAAGACCGCTGTACTCGCGGGCAAATGGCACACCCTGCGCGACGCAAAGATCAATAATCTGATTACTGACCTGGGCAAGTCGATAGACATTGGCCTCACGTGCCCGGTAGTCGCCGCCTTTAATCGTATCGTAAAAAAGCCGGTAGGCGCTGTCGCCGTCGTTGGGATAATTTTTGGCTGCATTGATTCCACCCTGTGCGGCAATACTGTGTGCACGACGCGGAGTGTCCTGGTAACAGAACACCTTGACATTGTAGCCAAGCTGCCCGAGCGAAGCGGCGGCAGAGGCACCAGCAAGACCGGTACCGATGACAATAATGTCAAGTTTGCGTTTGTTGTTGGGGTTTACCAGCTTGCTGCCGGATTTGTAGGCAGTCCATTTTTCAGCCAACGGCCCTTCAGGGATTCTGGCGTTGAGGCGTGTCATTGAAAAGTGTTGTGAGTGTTGTTTTCGGCGAAAAACAGAGTCGTGACCGATGATTAAAATTAATTAAGAAAGAACAGGACATAGATCGGCACAATACTGAACCCTGCGGCAATAGCAACAGAGTAGACCGAACCGATAACCTTTACCGCATCAGTATACTTGCTGTGGTTCCAGCCAAGAGTCTGAAATGCCGACTGAATGGCATGATTCAGATGAATACCGAGAACAATAAAGCTGACAATGTAAAAAAGCGAATACCAGGGAGTTGAAAACAGAAGAAGTGTGCGACTGTAAAAATCATGAACTGCAATGCCGGGAGGCGGCGCCACAAGACCGATTTTAATAAAGTAGAAATCACAAAAATGGAGAGCAAGGAAGATAAATACGATGATTCCAGTATGAAACATGTACTTGGAAAAGAATGAGGTATCTGAACTGTTGCTTCGCGCATAGGCAATTGGCCTGGCAGAGCGGTTCTGGCCGGAGACAATCAGGCCAAAGGCGATATGAAGCAGGAATCCTGCAAAAAGCACAATCTCGGCAACTTTGATGACCGGATTAGTGCCCATGAAGGTTGCGGCTTCCGAAAAAGCACGACCTCCGTCATTTTTCAGCAACATCAGGTTTATTCCGAGATGTACGCATAAAAAGGTTACCAGAAAAAGCCCGGCAAGTGCCATAAGAACTTTTTTGGTAATTGATGAATACAATAACATAGTGTTCATTCAATGGTTATTTCAATGGGAAAGAACAGAGGATTACATCCTGTGGGCGTTAATGTAATACTCCTTTTTTTAATTCCAATAGAAAAGTATTGAATAATTTCTTTATTCAACGAAAGCGACCGCCCTGACGGGGGATGCTTCAGCATGTGCAAGTTTGAGGGGAAAACCGCAAAAAAGGAAGGCGCGACCTAAAAGAGGGAAAAGATTGGAAAGGTTTTCAATGATCATCGTGCCCCTCTGCAGCAATTCGACATGAACAGGGAAGAGCGCCGAGTCGGAAGCATCGACAGAGATCATATCCACTCCAAGGCCTTTAAGCTGAAACCCGGCAAGCCACCGGGCGGTTTCAACCGAAAGCACCGGATAGTTTGTGAAATAGTCAGAAGTACCCCAGTATCTGCTCCATCCAGAGCAGAGCAGCAAAAAATCACACTCCCTGATGAGCGTCAGGGCAGGCTGAAGCATGGCTGTGGTAATTATTCCGCCTGGAACCGTACGAACATCTATTGCCGCCCCCTTGCCGGAAAACTGGCCGATCGGAACATTATCCATTGAATCTCCATCAGCAAGGATATGAGATGGCAGATCAATATGAGTGCCCGTATGAGTCGAAAAGGTAAGAAGCTGCTCGGAAAACCCCGCTGTTCCAATTGAAGAGATCGTCTGAAAAGCAGGTTCCGGGGTTCCGGGAAAGCAGGGCATGCCTGGTTCGATGGTCTGACTCAAGTCAATAATCTGCATGACTTCAGAAATCAAAAGGAGTAGGATATCCCCGCAATGAAAGCGCCTGAATTGATGCCGGAGTTTGGCCGATCGACAAGGCCTGCATGTGAGATGTGTCGCAAACGATAACCCGAAAAGAGAGCGTATGGGCCTGAAAGAGTGCGCTGAACTCCAACGCCTATCTGATCAAGAAAGTTAAACCCGGCGCGTCCCTGTTCCCGGGAGTCAATACCAAGATACATGGGAGCGACACTTGCTTCAAGAAAAAGATTGGTGGAACCGGTGAGCTTGTGAAAATATCTTACTCCAAACCCGCAACCTGTTTCAAAGCCCTTTTCAGTACCATGAATGGTATTGTAAAACGGCTCAAGTGCCAACTGGAGACCACTCCTGTAACCACTTAATCCGGCAAGAGAACTAACATTCAATCCGAGCCTTATAAATATGGGATACCCAAAATGGTGACGTAGTGAGCTGCACGATGACTGATGGACGAAACCGGAGCCTACATTGATTTCATTGAGGGAAAGCGCTTTTGACCGCACTTTCTGTAATCCACTCACCCCCCTGGCAGTCGTTGCCTGAGCAACAGAAGATATGGAAAAGAAAACGAGCAGCAGAGCAAACAGATGTCTTCGGGTAACACTCATCGTTCTTTTGCGAAATTATAAAAATTTTCTTTTTGGAAGGTAATGACTTTTATTGAAAACAAATAACAAAAATTCTCGGCAGTCCCTGCATCCAGCTATCGACACCCAATCCTGTTGGAAACATAGTCGGTAATTGCCCTCACTGCTTTTTCACTTTCACAATCACAAAAGAGCTGATGTCCGGAATGCTCCAGCCAAAGAATAGATTTTGCGGAGGGCTCAGTAGCTATCCTATTATAAACGATGGTGGCACTTTCGGCAAGAACGGTGGCCTCCCTGCGGCAATGCAGCATCAATACCGGCACATTGACGCGGTTGAGAAGGGAATCGCTGTATTTAATCAGCTCAAAAAAAGAGAGAACCGTATTGGTTGGCACCCAGGAATAATGCGGAACACAGGTGGCGCATTGCCGTCCCGAAAAATTGCTTTTTAAACCCCATTTTCTGACAATCCTGCTGACCAGCGGCGCTGCAAAATGCAATGGCCGCCCCGGCGCAAACCTTGAAACAAGCTTGATAGCGGGGGTGGCAAGGATGAGTGAGTCAACCGTTCCCTTATATTTCACGGCAAGATGCAATGAGAGCAGCGCACCCATACTGTGACCGATAACTATAATCCGTTCCGCTTCAAGGCTGAGCTTTTGAAGTGCCTGATCAGCATCATTCATCCACACATCCCATGTCACTCCCTGAAGTGCCTCCGGGGAAGAGGCGCCGTGGCCGGTAAGCAGAGGCATACTGACGGGTATGCCAAGGCGTTTGAGCGGCAAAAGCAATGCCTTGACACTTTCAAGTGTCGCGGTAAAACCGTGAATAATGAGAACGCCGAAGGAACTTCGTGCGTTGTATTGTTCAGCCATGCTGCAATAAAAAAAATGTTCCGAATTATTTCAATATATCCTGCCTGCCTTCAGAAACACGCCTCACTCCAACATACAACTCAGAAGGAAAATTCCCGTTTTATGGCTACCTTTAAATGCAAGCTTACTAACCAATGAATGAGACGATGCGTAATATTATACTTGCTGCTTGCCTTTTGCTTTGTGTGGCGCTCAGCTCTTGTACCAGTTCAATCCGTGAATTTTCGGCTCTTTCACCTGCAGAGGCGTATCGGGTGGGAAAAATCAAGAACACCCCTTATAGTATCGGTGGCAAAGTATATGTCCCTATGTCTTATGAGGAGGCAATTGCCTATGAGGAGACAGGAATGGCTTCGTGGTATGGCCAGGAAACACTGGATCAGCATAATGGACAACCAACGGCTTACGGTGAAACTTTTGATCCTTCAAGACCCAGCGCCGCGCATAAATACCTGCCACTGCCATCTCTTGTCAAGGTAACCAATCTTGACACCCGGGCATCTATTATTGTACGGGTCAACGACCGGGGGCCCTTTGTCGACGACCGTGTTATTGATCTGAGTGCAGAAGCGGCGAAACAACTGGGATTCTTCGAAAGAGGAACAGCCAAAGTCAAGATTGAGGTTATTTCCCGATAACCAGCGGCTGATCAAGCAGCGCGTTAAAATTCCTGGCAATGCGGCCTTCCCAGTTGCGCTTGTGGTAGGCATAACCTGCGATAAGAGGTAAAGCAATTGTCGCTTCGGCAAAAACCATCTGTTCATGAACGGTATCAACTTTTCCCCATGAGCTTGCCTCCTTCAGCGTTGAGCCGGAAAGTGCGCCATCGCGCTCATCGGCAACCGTAATCTGCACGGCATAGGTATGCATAGAAACATCTTCATGACCGAGTACCTCGGCCGCAACAACGATATCCTGGGTAAAGTTTTTCGGCACCCCTCCGCCAATCATGAAAATGCCGGTCTTGTCGTTTTCTATCTTGATTCTGGTCAGTTCACGAAAATCCTTGACAGAGTCTATTGCAACATGCTTTTCGGGGTTATCCCACTGGTGACGAACCAGTCCGAACCCGGCAGAGCAATCTGAAAATGCCGGACAGAATACTGGCACACCCTTTTCGTAGGCCTTATAGACAATGGAGTTTCTGTCGAGGTTGTTCGCCTCTATATATTTTCCCATCTCTATGATAAATTCTCGTGAAGAGTAGGCCCCCGGTTCCATTGAGTTCGCTATGATCGCCGTCGTATCGTCACATACGCGAAGATCATCCTCATCAATGTAGGTATCATAAATGCGGTCGATATGCAGATCCCGAAGAATGGAATCATCAATAAACTGGGTTCCCTTATAATGAAGAAAGCCAAGTGCTTCAAAAAAGTCCTGATCGACGATATTTGCTCCAGTTGAGACAATCGCGTCTACCATATTGTTTTCGATCAGGTCAATAATCACCTGCTTCAATCCTGCGCTGATCAGTGAACCTGCAAGGGTAAGAATGACGGCGCACTCCCTGTCCTGCTGCATGAGATCAAGAATGGAGGCTGCTCTCGCAAGGTTTCTTGCCTGAAAAGCGGTATCACTCATCTGGTCAATGAGTGGAACTATATTGAGTTGCTTGATATCGATATGGCGAACCGGCGCACTTAGTAACTCCTCTTTGCTGAATCCTGACAGCATAACTGCTCCCGTTGCGATTAAAGTGGCAAAATAAAAAGAGAGTAAGCTGACTATATCACACGCTCAAATTACCGGATGCTGCTTCCTTCCGGATCTGACATGGTTGGGTAACTGGGCGTTGTATAGGACTTACTCTCAAAGAGAGTGGCTTTCGATTTTTTTATTCTCTGTCATCGAAAAACAAGTGGGATAATATAGTGCTTCGCATCATGAAAACAAAAAACAAACAAATGCCTTTTATCTTTCTGTCAACTGTTATAACTTCACAGGCATT
>CAILXE010000344.1 GCA_903838095.1 uncultured Chlorobiaceae bacterium | reverse complement strand
GAACGCGAGTATGTGATGCAGAAAGCGCTCAAGGGTATTCGCGACCGTTACGATTACATTATTATAGATTGTCCACCCTCGCTTGGCCTGATTACCCTTAATTCACTGACTGCGGCAGATTCAGTGCTCATACCTGTTCAAGCGGAATATTATGCGCTTGAAGGTCTTGGAAAACTGCTGAATACCATCAGTATCGTCCGCAAGCATCTCAATCCAAAACTCGAAATAGAAGGGGTTCTGGTGACCATGTACGATGCGCGGCTTCGTCTTGCATCGCAGGTTGCCGAAGAGGTTAAAAAGTTTTTCAAGGACAAGGTGTACAAGACCTATATCCGCAGGAATGTAAGGCTGTCAGAGGCGCCGAGTCACGGAAAACCGGCGTTGCTGTACGATGCCCAGTGTATTGGATCGAAAGACTATCTTGACCTGGCTCAGGAGATTTTTGAGAGAGATGGCAATATTAAAAAATTTACGGTACGGCAGCAATAGCTGACCGGTAAGCTGATGGGTGATATGTCTAAAAACGCATTGGGCAGGGGCCTGAAAGCACTTATTCCGGATGAAGGCTTTGTCTCTGTGATGCAACAGGATGAGGAGCAGGAGCTCTCCCGGGATGGGGGGATTGGCACGTTGCCTGTTGCCAAAATACATGCCAACCCGTTTCAGCCACGCAAGGAGTTTGATGAAACCGCCCTTGAAGAGCTTAAAAATTCTATTGTTGAAAACGGGGTTATCCAGCCGGTTACCGTGTGCAGGGATGGCGAAGGCTATCAGCTCATCAGTGGAGAACGTCGGCTTCGGGCAGTGACGCTGGCAGGATTCAAGTTTATTCCAGCATACATTATTGAGGCGCATGACGATTCGACCAAGCTTGAACTTGCTCTGATCGAGAATATTCAGCGTGAAGATCTGAATGCCATTGAGGTGGCGCTTGCCCTCAAGAGCCTGACGACGAAATGCAATCTTTCCCAGGAGGAGATAGCGCAGAAGGTGGGCAAAAACCGCTCGACCGTCAGCAATTTTCTTCGCCTTCTCAAACTGCCGCTGCAGATTCAGGACAGTATCAGAAACCGGGAAATCTCTTCAGGACATGCACGGGCGCTTATTAATCTCCCCAGTGAACAGCAGCAGGTGAAGGTCTGGAAGCAGATTCTCAGCAATCAGCTTTCGGTTCGTCAGACGGAGGCGCTGGTGAACCGCATGTTCAAGGATCAGTCGTCAAAACCCGTGAAGCCAGCCTCTTCAGAACGCTCTTCGCACCTTGTCGAGCTTGAGTCTGTGTTGAGGAACAATCTTGCGACCAAGGTTCGTATCGTTGAAAAAAAAGAGGGCAAAGGAGAGATTCATATCCAGTATTTTTCACACGATGATCTTGACAGGCTTCTTGAAATCATGCGTCGCGACTGAGTTGCCGCTGTGTCAAGAAAAAATTACAATAACTGAAGATGAGGTTTACTCTTGTAGGAAATGGGCGAATGGGCCAGCAGGTTGCGATGGTGATCGCTCAATCAGGCCATGAAATGGCCGCCGCTCTTGATATCAATGCGACGATATCCCCTGAAGTTTTTCAGGGTAGCGATGCCATTATAGATTTTACGGTCAGAGAGGCGTTTCTCGCCAATCTTCCGGCCATGCTTGCGTCGGGTGTGCCTGTCGTAGTGGGTACAACGGGGTGGGATGATGCGCAGGAAGAGGTAAAACGGAAACTTTCGGCGGCTGGCGGCTCGCTGCTCTATTCCGCAAATTTTTCACTTGGGGTCAACATCTTTTTGCGCACCGTGCGTGAAGCGGCGCGACTTATCGCTCCGTTTGCACAGTTCGATATTGCCTTTGCGGAGCAGCATCACACCGGAAAGGCCGATTTTCCAAGTGGTACGGCATTGAGAGCGGCTGACATGATTCTCTCCGCAAACAGCCGCAAGAAAACGGTTGTGAGGGAGTTATCAGACGATAAAAAGCTTGCACAAGATGAACTGCAGGTTGCCTCGCTGAGGCTTGGCAGCGTTTTTGGCAAACACTCAGCGTTTATTGATTCGGAAGCCGATGAAATTGTGATTGCTCATACAGCAAAAAATCGCTCCGGTTTTGCCGCAGGCGCGGTTGAAGCTGCGGCATGGCTTGCGTTGCGCCATAAAATGGCTCCAGGTTTCTATACGATGGAGGATTTTCTTGATGAGAAGTTTTCGGGGTAATTTCTGGCTATGAATATTCCTGCAAAGTCTTTAACGGAGGTAACCAATCAGGCACTCCATGTCCTTGCCAAAGAGATTGGTTCTGCTGACACCATGCGTTTTATCGGGCAATTTTCTACTGGTTCTGGAAATTATACCGAGGAACGAACGGCACTTTTTGATCATCTCTCTTTGGACGATGTTCTTGCTGAAATTCGAGAACACCAGAATGTGAAAAAGTAAGCAGGTGCTCTCGAGATAAGTAATCAAGTTTCGAGGAAACTTAAAGCAGCAAAAGGAATATCAACGAAACAATTATTCGACAAGATTATGTCTGAAGAAGATGTTTGAAAATATTATGTGTTTATTGAATGAGAAGTTTTCCTGAGGATTATGGCTGCTGAAAAACCGGTTCAATCTCTTTTGCCTGTTGAAGGTAAACTGTATGCTGTTCGGCTTGGTGCCATACTCATACTGCTGTCGACTACGGTTCCTTATCTGATGCTGCTGAATGGATTTATTTTTGCGGGCATTTTTCTTGCAGGTGTGGTGGCGCTGCACAAGACCATTCTGCGTTTTCAGGTCGCCCTGACCTTCAGGGAGGCTTTTGTTCTTGGTTGCATGGTCGGTTTTGCCGGTGGTGTCCTCTCAGAAGTTGTCAGTTTTTTGCTTATTGGATTGTTTCACTACAGGCCGGAAACAGAGACTCTTGTTTTTGTTATAGACAGGGCATTTGAAATGGCAAAGGGACAACCAGATATGCTGGAGCAACTGAAGCCACTGGTTGCAATGAAAAAACAGGTTCTTGAGCCTTTATCGTTAACTTTTGTTGATCTCCTGATGAATATCACTGTCGCCGGGACTTTTTATGCACCAATATCCGGTCTTGGCGGGGCGTATGCGGTGCGCAGACTCAAACGTAAGGCGGCGAGAAGCTGAGTCAGGTGAGGCCTGTATTGGCCAGATGCTTATAAAAGTTGCGGTCGGTTTTCTGTGATCCCGGAAGTGTTCCCCACTCATTTACCCGATAGTAACGTATCGGGCTTTTCAGTTTTCCCGCTATGGAGTGCATGGTCCTGGTGATCGTGGCCTCATCAGGTATATTCTCCTCAATAGTTTTGATGAATGCCACCGGACGTTGGCCATATTCATCATCATTCACCGGGACGACAAGCGCCTCAATAATCCCGTCAATCATCATCAGCACTTTTTCAATCTCTTCAGGATGGATATTTTCTCCCCCTGCTATGAACATGTTGTCTTTTCTTCCCGCGACGGTGATTGTCTTGTCATCCGCAACACTTCCCATATCCGAGGTGTGGAACCACCCGTCATGATCAGTTTGAGGCTCGATTTTTCCCTCCCGGAGGTATCCCTGAAACAGGCAGGCTCCCTTGACCAGCAATTCTCCATCTTCTGAAACCTTGATCTCGCGCCAGGGAAGCAGCTTGCCGCTGTTCTCCTGAATGCCTTGTATCGGTGCCGGGGAGGTAGCAATCTGTGAACTCATTTCGGTTGATCCATAGCTCAGGTAGAGCGGAATATGCTGCCTTACAGCCTCTTCAATGAGCGATTTTGGCGCTGAGCTGCCACCAAGCAGCACGGCTTTCATTGTTCGCAGCCGGGAAGCGCCCTCTTTGTCGGCAAGCAGACGGTAAAGCTGGGTCGGAACAACGGAGAGATGGGTCAGCGGAAAGTTTCGCAGTGACTGGCCGAGAGATTCATCCGGATTACCGATAGCAAGTGCACCTCTGGAGATAAGCGATCGGAAGAGGAGAGAGTAGCCGCCGATGTGGAAAAGCGGCAGCGAAAGAAGCCAGCAATCGCCTGCGCCGAATGGAATATTTTCATTGGAGCCGAGTGCGCTGTACCAATGGTTGGCAAAGCTGTGAACAGCCGCTTTTGCCTCGCCCGAGCTTGCGGAGGTGTGGATAATGGTGACGGGCTGATTCATTTCCTCAATGTTCTCAGCCATGTTGTTTGCTGGCACTGTACTTGTGGCTGCATGGAGAGCTGGGCCGAGCAAATCGCGGTCAAGCAATTCAGCAATACTGATGCTTCCCGGTATTGATGTTGTGCCTGAGGTCGCGATCAGAGTTGGCTCAAGCTTGTCCAACGTTTTGCTGAGCACAGGTTCAGGAAAGCGGTAATTGATTGGTGCAGCAATGACGCCAGCTTTCAGCAAGGCGAGCAGCAGCATAACCAGCTCTGGCGTGTTTGGAGAGACTATAGCAACAATCTTACCGGAACGAATGCCTCTGCTTTTGATGCGGCTTGCAATTCCTTCTGCGACGGCGTTGCACTCGTTGAACGAAAGAGTTCTGTCAGCACAATGCAATGCAGGTGCGTTGCCGAAAAAATGGGTGGCACGGGTTACAATGTCCATAACGACGTTCTGCGTAAGCTTCTCTGCCTCACCTTCACCCCATCCCGATAGAGCTTATGTGGATCAAGCATTGCGTTCTCAGCTCCAAACGGAGTTTCAAGAAGGTCGTGTTGCAGGTAGCGGTAGGTGTCGAGGCCACATGCAGCAGGTTTTGTGGCGGTTGAGGCTGCCAGCCATGTGTAAAAGCTCAGGCTGATGCCGCTTTCAAAAGCGGAACTGAACACGGCGAGCAGATTGTTTTTGCAGGCATATCGGGCTAACTCCAGAGCGACAAAGATTCCTCCAAGGCGGTTTGGTTTCAGTATCAGTGCGGCAAGAGATTCCACCGGAATCCTGAAGAGGAGATCCGGCTTTTGCCAAAGGGTTTCGTCAAGTGCCGAATGGATGGCAGTTTTTGCATAAAACTCGCCAATATACTCCGCATGTTGCAGAGGCTCTTCGATATAGGCAACGCTTCCAAGAGGAATATTTCTTGCAAAATCGACGGCTTCATCGAGCGACAGCGACTGATTGGCGTCGAGACGAAGCTCAATATCTTTGCCAAAGGTGTTATGCAGGGCATGAATGCTTTTGATAGCGTTTTCGGTATTACTCGCTGTGATTTTCAGCTTGAAGGTGCGGTATCCAAGAGCAAAATATTGCTCCGCACGCAGCATAATCAGTGCAGTATCACCAAACAGCAGCGCATTGACCGGTACCTGTTGAAAAGCCTCAATCGTTTCGGAAAATGAAGGAAAAGCTCCTGAAATGGCAGACTCAAGGTTGATCATTGCCATTTCAAGTCCTGTGCGTACCGAAGGATAAAGTCCATCCGGCAAGCTGTTGTGGTTTGTAATGCCTCGTTTTGAAATCAGTTCTACAAGTTGGGCCTCTGCCAGTTCAAGGGTTTCACTATGCAGTCCCGGAAGAGGGGCGATCTCACCATAAGCGACGTAGCTCTCTTCTGCGGTTTTCAGCGCAATGATGATACCATCCCGGTGCACGAGTCGTTGCCGTTTTACGGTGATTGGCTCGGTAAAAGGGATGGTATAGTGATAGAGAACAACATGTGAAGCGTTCAAGGTCTCTTTGGAAATTTGTTGAAATCGGGTTTCCGTTTTTCGACAAAAGCATTTCTTCCTTCCTGCCCCTCTTCACTCATATAATAGAGCATTGTTGCATTTCCTGCAAGCTCCTGCAGGCCGGATTGTCCATCGCAATCGGCATTGAGGGCCGATTTCAGGCAGCGAATAGCAAGCGGAGAGTTGGCCAGGATTTCGCGGCACCACTGCACGGTTTCCTCTTCAAGGCGCTCAAGCGGCACGACGGTGTTCACCAGCCCCATGGCAAGCGCCTCGGCGGCATTGTACTGGCGGCAGAGAAACCATATTTCACGTGCCTTTTTCTGGCCCACAAGACGTGCCATGTAGCTTGCGCCCCATCCTCCGTCAAACGATCCAACCTTTGGGCCGGTCTGGCCGAAAATGGCATTTTCTGCTGCAATGGTGAGGTCGCAGAGCATGTGCAGCACGTGGCCGCCTCCGATGGAGTAACCGGCAACCATGGCAATGACAGGTTTCGGACAGGTACGGATATCACGCTGGAAGTCGAGAACATTCAAACGGTTAACCCCTTTACCGTCGGCATAACCGGCGTTTCCCCTGATTTTCTGGTCGCCTCCCGAGCAGAATGCCATCTCTCCCTGACCGGTGAGAATGACAACACCAATTTTCTCATCATTTCTTGCATCCGAAAGGGCGGCAATCATCTCATCGACAGTCTGGGGACGGAATGCGTT
>CAILXE010000343.1 GCA_903838095.1 uncultured Chlorobiaceae bacterium | reverse complement strand
GGTAGAATGCCTTGCCCGTCAATGCACCTGCGGCGTTGCCGACAAGGATATAATCATCGGGCAGAACTTCCTTGCTGAAGTCTATAACAACCGCACCAAAGCAATAGAAACATTTGAGCGGCTTATCAAACGCTCAACTTGCCGTTATCTCGTCTTCGTCGAGAACCAGTACAGAGAGGTAAAGAGCCTGATGAATGAACTTTCCAACTATCTTTATAGCAAAGGCCTGACGACCAACAGACCAGTAATTGAGACGACTTCAATCCGACCGAATTTCCGATTGCCACAGGTTATGCAACAACACCTATTCGTCGGTAGTGATGGCCTTATTCCAAGATATAACGTTCATTTCCATCACATGGTTCTTGAGATAGCGAGGTAAGTCATGATTATTTCCGCCAGCAGACGCACCGACATCCCGGCCTTTTATCCCGACTGGTTTATGAAACGGGTACGGGAAGGATTCTTTTACCGGGTCAATCCCTTTAACAGTAAGCAGGTCTCCGGGTTCAGCCTGAAGCCGGAAGATGTAGATGCAATATGCTTCTGGACGAAGAATCCACGACCACTTATGAAGCACCTGAATGAACTGGAAGAGATGGGATTGAAGTACTACTTTCAGTTCACTCTTAACCCATACAGCAATATTTTTGAACCAAACACCCCGCCGTTGCAAGAGCGCATAGCGACCATGATTGAACTAGCGGAACACATTGGACCTGAGCGGATAGTATGGCGCTATGACCCGATTATTCTCTCCAGCATTACTCCGGTCGAATGGCACCTGGAGCAGGCAGAGTGTATTGCCAGCAAGTTGAAGGATGCCACTCGTAGGCTTGTGTTCAGCTTTTACGATTTCTACGGAAAGGGTCAGGGACGCTTGAACAAGGCTTTGCAAGGTACCGGCATTAAGTTGGAAGATATTACTTCACCGGTGCATAAAGACGCGCTTGAGCAGGTTGCATTTGGGTTCAAAGAGATCGCTGACTGCCACGGCCTACAAATATTCTCATGTAGTGAAGATATTGACCTGGCTGCCATCGGTATCGAACATGGTGCCTGCATAGACGGTAAGCTGATAAGTGAACTGTTCGGAGCAACTGCAGTGGACAACAAGGATAAGAACCAACGGGAAAGTTGCGGCTGTGTGGAATCGGCAGACATGGGTATGTACAACACCTGTCATTTTCGCTGCGCCTACTGCTACGCAAATTTCAACGAAGGAATGATCGAAAATAACGTCAAAAAGCATTACCCGGATAGACCATCATTGCTGGATCGTTATGAGGGGCAGATAGAAATACAGACTTCATTGCACAAAAAGAAGAAATGCGGTGGGTGCCAACAGAACCTTTTCTGAAGTGACTTTCTCGTAAGAAGAGGGACCAAGGCTAAGAATAAGCATGCAGATGTTTCTGAACAACATTTTCATTGAGGGACAAATGGCAAGAGTTGATTTTACTACATTTCAGGGAGCATCAGACTTTTCCAGAAAGCTTTCTATTACTCTCAGGATAGCGACAGCAATCCATCGGGAAAGTAATATCTGGTGGGTCAATGATCCGAGTGATGAAGGTATCAATTCAAACCTGGTAACAAAAACTGCTGAACCTTCTTTGGATAAGCAAACCTACTTATTCGATAAGTCAGGTTCCCTCGTTTCAATTTTGGATGCCGATCAGATTGAACTGCCAAAATACTCATTAAAAGGGTTATCAAAACAGGATGCAGTTACAGGAACATTTTCAACAGGCGAAAACAAAAAAACTTTCAAGGAACGACTCAAACATCTCCAGGAGTATCTCGACACACGCATAATCGGACAGGATGACCCTATTGATTCAATTTGCAGAAGACTGCGGATAGCATATTCCGGTTTTTCACATCGAACCGGACCGGTAGCTGTCTTTTTGTGTGTAGGCCCTTCCGGTGTGGGTAAAACCGAACTGGCAAAGGCACTTGCATCGAACCTCATGGGAGGAGAACAATTCCTTATCC
>CAILXE010000342.1 GCA_903838095.1 uncultured Chlorobiaceae bacterium | reverse complement strand
GAACCTGTTCTTCAGGCAATAAATGCTGTAACAAAAAACAAAACCGATCTGAATGTTGAATACCGCACCTGCCATCCAGACGGTTCAATTCGCTGGATTCTTTCGAGAGGCAAGCCCTTCGATGAGAATGACAACCACAAGCATCGTTATATTGGTTCAATTATTGATATCACCGAGCGTAAAGAGTCGGAACAGAAGCTTATTGAATATCAGAAACGGTTCGAGCTTGCACTGAAAGCTTCCGGTACCGGTTTCTATGAGAGAGATCTTTCGAACAACGAGGTGATCTGGTCGGATACGCTGTGGACATTATTCGGATTGACACCCGGAAATGAAAAGGCGACGTTCGAACTCTGGCAAAATATTGTCCATCCTGAAGATCTCAAAAAAACGCTGGCATTTGTCGGGGAGGTGACGGAAAAAGGAGGCGAACTGAACCATGAATACAGAATATGCCGACCTGACGGTTCTGTCCGCTGGATACATTCAAGAAGCACACCTCTCCGTGACGAAGAAGGACATGTTATACGCTATGTTGGAACGAATACCGATATCACCGAACGGAAGCAGATGGAACTTGAGCTTATGCAGAGCAAGATCCGCTTCAATTACGCTTTCGATGCCTCACAGTCTGGAGTATGGGAGTGGGATATTACGTCCGATGCGTTGAGCTGGTCTGAACAGGTATGGCGATTGTACGGCCTTGAACCGGACAGTTTTCCCTTGAACAACCAGCTTTGCGTCGATACCGTCCATCCTGAGGATCGTGAAATGGCTTCGTGGATCATCAAATCTGCAGTAAGCAAGGGAGTGGCTGCATCGCTTGAATACCGTACCGTTCATCCCGATGGCTCAATCCACTGGCTCACGTCGCGGGGCATGCCAATCCATGATGCGCAAGGAAACGTTGTGCGTTATATAGGTGCGATAATTGATATAACAGAACGTAAAAAGATCGAGCTTGAACTTGTCGAAAGTAACAGACGGCTTGATATGGCCCTGGAAGCTGCCAGAGCAGGAGTTTGGGAATGGGACATGAAAAAAAATGCCAATACATGGTCCGATGAGGCATGGGTTCTTTACGGCCTTGAAAAAAATTGCGCTGAACCTTCGTTCGATCTCTGGGCCAGTACTATACATCCTGATGACAGGGAATCTGCCATGAAAACTGTCAGTGATGCTTCCGGCCAAGGAAAGGAGTTATATGTTGAATACAGAGTATGTTATCCGAATGGTTCAGTTCACTGGCTCATGTCACGAGGCAAACCCCAGTTGAACAACAAAGGACAAACGGTTCGCTATATCGGAACGATTATTGATATAACCGAAAGAAAAAAAACTGAAATAGCGCTTGAGGAAAGTAAAAAGAGAATGACTTTTGCTCTCGATGCTACCAACTCCGGTGTCTGGGAATGGAATGTTATTGAAGATAATGTAACCTGGACGGATAGTGTCTGGAGATTATACGATCTTGAACCTGACAGTAAAAGTACCACACACAAGCTTTGTGAGACCAATATTCACCCTCTCGACAAGGATATGACATTCGAGAAGGTCATGTCGGCAGCCAACCATGACAAAGATATCAATGTCGAGTACCGGGTCTGCCACAGGGATGGTACGGTACACTGGCTCCAGTGCCGGGGGGTGCCATTCTACAATTCTGAAGGCAAGGTTAAAAGCTATATCGGCACCGTAACTGACATTACCGATCGCAAGGAACTTCTCAATGACCTGATGGAGAGCAAGATGAGGCTCAGCCAGGCGCTGGAAGCTGCGCGTGCCGGTGTCTGGGAATGGAACTTGAAAACAAATGAAAACATCTGGTCAACTGAAACATGGCCATTGTATGGGCTGGATTGGCGGAACGGGGAAAAGCCGACGTTTGACCTTTGGAAAAACACGGTATATCCTGAAGACAGAGAACAAACTGTTCAGGCTGTTACCAATGCCTCAAAGGCAAAAACCGAGCTGAATACCGAGTACCGTGTCGAACACCCTGATGGTTCTATCCACTGGCTGATGTCGAGAGGAAGGCCCCTGTATAACAACCATGGCAAGGTCGACCGCTACCTCGGTACCGTTATTGATATAACAAACCGTAAAAAAATTGAGGACGAACTCCAGAAAAACAGGGAAAAACTTGATTTTATTCTCAAAAAAAGCCACGTGGGCGTCTGGGACCTGAACCTGCAGAATTATCATGTTGAACGTTCGCCAGAACACGCTCACATATTCGGTGACGATTATGCCCTGTCGGAATGGTCTCTGGAAAAGTTTTTAAATTATGTTGTTCCTGAAGATCGGGCCCGTATCCAGGCTTTGATCATGAATTCGATTCAGAAACATGAGGGTTATACCTTTGAATGCCGGATTAACCGGTCAAAAGGTGAACTTCGATGGATCTGGGTTACCGGCACCTGCCAGCCTGATGTCAACGACAACACGATGCATGTACTTGGCATCGTTCAGGATATTACCGAACAGAAAAAGGCTGAGGCCGCAATAAGAGCGAACGAAAGCAAGTTCAGGAATATTTTTGATCACTCACCGGTTGCCATTGGTATTGGGGAAATTGAAAAGGGTATTCTTTTCGATGTCAATAATGCTTTGCTGGAACTTTTCGAGTTCGAGAGGGAAGAGGTTATCGGGAGGAGTATTTTCGAGATCGGGGTTGTGATGGCGCATGAAGATGAAGAACAAATCAAGCGGGAGCTTAACGGATACCGTAAAATCATCAATACCCCGTTCCATTTCAGAAAAAAAACGGGAGAGACCCTTAATATTCTCTTTTCTGCCGAATATATAACGATCAACGACAGACAGGCCCTTCTGGTGATGATGACCGATATTACGCTTCAGGAAATTCAGCAGATGAGCATTGAGCGACTTGAGCAGGCCGTTGCCGATCGGACATCTCAGTTGAATGAGGAAGTGAACCGACTGAACAGCTTTTTAAGTATGATAACCCATGAGTATCGCACTCCTCTTGCCATCATACGTGGTAATCTTGACCTTATCGAACTTAAAAACAAGCAACGCAACTGTGTTAATCCTGTTGAAACCGGCAAAATTCACCGGGCCATTGATCGACTTGTTGAAGTAATGGAAGAATCAATTCATGAAAGCCGTGTGTTCGAGTCAAAGACCGTGTTGAACTATAAGTTATTCAAGGTCTCACAGGTTATTACTGCTCAACTTGAATCATTCAGATCGCTTTGGCAGGATATTCCGGTTAATGTTACCAATGAGCTGAATGAGTGCAGAATTTCAGGTGATCCTACCCAGTTTGGATTAGCGATTTACAACCTGCTTGACAATGCAAGAAAATATTCTCCAGCGAATTCCCCCATAGAACTTGATTGCCGGCATGAAGGCAATCAAGCTGTTATTTTAATCAGAAACCAGGGGAAATCGATAACGGAAGATCAGTCCATAGCGTTTTTTGAGAAATACCGTCGTGGAAGCAATTCTATGAATACTGGTGGAGCAGGTCTTGGATTATGGCTTGTCAAGAGCATTGTTGAGCAGCACAAAGGAACAGTAAGTCTGAAAGGTATTCCAACAGGCGTAGAAGCAACAGTGCGCGTACCATTTCATGATAAACGCGCCTGAATTTGTGGAACAGAATATGACCCCGAAGGATAGCGAAAAGGACTCTTTCAGTACACTGTTGTTGTTAAGAATCCCTGTCGCATTATCCCATGGATTCTTCTGGATCAGTTCCAGGGTGTGATGATCAGGCTGATCTCTGCTTGGTGTCGGCAAGATCCCTGTCAGCATTCAGGGGCTGCGCTTTGGAATGGCACAGAAAGAGCTGCTTCATCTCCATGGACGCATCTGAAAGTATAGATGCTGATTTGGGTTGACTCATTGCACTTTTTGTCGGAAATCCATAAGTGCACATTGTTTTTGACTTTTCCTCTGATTTATGCAATATTAAAGTTAAACTTTACTATTGCATAAATGATTACACGTCATCTCATATCTACCCTGAAGAACCGGGCCTCACACTATCCTGTTGTAACGCTTACCGGGCCAAGGCAATCAGGTAAAACCACTCTTTGCAGAACAGTTTTTCCTGAAAAACCATACAGCAATCTGGAGCGGCCCGATATCCGTAGTTTTGCACAGCATGATCCGGCAGGATATTTGGCCCAGTTTCCCACGGGCGCCATTCTTGATGAAGTCCAGCGGGTGCCCGAGTTGCTTTCATGGATTCAGGTTCGTGTTGATGAACATAAAACCGCCGGGGAATTTATTTTGACAGGTAGCCATCAATTTGAGTTGAACCGTCATATCAGTCAGTCACTTGCAGGACGAACCGCATTACTGAAGTTGTTGCCCTTGTCTGTTGCAGAACTGTCCGATGCAGGGGAACCAACCGGTGTTGATCATCTTTTGCACAACGGTGGTTATCCGCGTATTTATGCGGATCATCTGGACCCGGCAGTCATGCTCGGAGATTACTTTGCCACTTATGTGGAACGCGATTTACGGCAGTTGCTGCAATTACGCTTTATACGCGAATTTGAAACCTTTGTCCGCCTGGCGGCAGGAAGAGTGGGACAACTGCTCAACCTGCACTCTCTTGCTGCTGATGCCGGGATTTCGAGCGTGACAGCAAAAAGCTGGCTTACCCTGCTTGAGGCCTCTTTCGTTGTGTTTTTACTTCCACCATGGTTTGCCAATATCGGTAAACGATTGACAAAGTCGCCCAAACTCTATTTTTACGATGTAGGCCTGGCCTCCTGGCTGATCGGAATAACGCAGGAGTCGCACCTGCAAGCTCATCCCTTGCGAGGCTCTCTGTTTGAAAATCTGGTGGTTCTTGAGATGCTCAAGGGCCGCATCAATGCAGGATTGCAGACAAAGCTGCATTTTTATCGCGACAGCAGCGGCCTGGAAGTTGATGTTCTGCTGGAAGAGGGCAACATGATAAGTCTTTTCGAAATAAAGTCATCGCAGACGATCAGTCAGGAATCTTTCTCCCAGATAAATAAAGTCGCAGCCATTTTTGGTGACCGTGTCGCAAAAAAAGTGGTGCTGTATGCTGGTCACGAACAACAACAACGCAGTAATGCCGAGGTTGTAAGCTATCTGCATGCCGGTGATGCCGCAACCAGCGAAGGTACTATCGGCACGTTGTGAGCCAATCTCTCATCACGCATACACAAAACCCCTTGACTATCAACAAGAACTATAGCTTTTCATACTCCTTAATCTTTTGCATTGTATTTATAAACAAGAAAAGCATAAATTGCCTTGTAAATTAAAATATTCGAGTTCAGACTACTTGAACCAAGGCTTATGCTTCGATTTATTGACAAGGATCTTCGGCGCTGGCAGGAGAGTACACGCCGCAAACCCCTCATCCTGCGGGGCGCTCGTCAGGTCGGCAAAACCTGGTCACTCAAAGAGTTTGGCAAAAGCAGGTTTGAATCTCTTGCTCTCGTTGATCTTGAGCGGAATCAGCAGTTGCGCAAACTCTTCGATGGCGACCTGAACGTAAAACGCATCTGCTCCGACCTTGAAGTTTTTCTCCAGCAAAAGATCACACCGGGAAAAACGCTGCTCTTTTTTGATGAGATTGTAAAAATCCTCAAGGTCACCGATAGAATAG
>CAILXE010000341.1 GCA_903838095.1 uncultured Chlorobiaceae bacterium | reverse complement strand
GATCGAGCAAAAAGCCGCTCACAAGCGATGTGATCATGAACATAACCGATAAAACGATATTTCGCGTTCCAGCTACATGTGCTCTCAATTCAAACGGCACTGCTTCTGCAAAAAGGGCGCTAAAACCAACGGAAAGGCCAACCAGCGGAATGCCCATCAATAGGCTGATCACAATCAGTACCCATATTTGTCCTTGAGCATTAAATAATAATGGTAGTGGAATGTAAAAGAGAAAGCCAATCCGATAAACAACGGAAGCCCAAAATACCAGCTGCTTATTTCTGGAATGATCGATCCATCTTCCGGCTGGGAGTGCGAAAATAAGACTTATAAACGCTGTAGTTGCCCCCAGAAGCCCAATTTGGTAAGCAGATGCTCCTAAGCGTGTAGCGTAGACGTTCAGGAAATTGACGGCCGATCCACTCAATACTCCGAACCAACCAATGTCAAAATATAGATGTCGAAAGGTTGATCGGAGTTCTGGTGGAATGCTCGAATAATTTATTGTTTTGGGCGAATAGCTCATAAACTTGCCATTTGATAATTAAATGAAAAAATAAAAAGCTCTGCAGAACACCCACGGGTGCTGCGCAGAGCCTTGTTTGATCGCAAGATTCAAAATTATTTCATAAAAAATTATGGCAGGAAACCGCTACGGTCTTTAGCCTAGCGGATGAATGCCATGCTCCTAAAATAAGTAAGAATAGCCATCAGGCTTGTGCAAGGACTGGCAGTATTTCCAACTTATGCCCTGAACAACCTGCGTTCGTGTCTGGATGTTGAAAAACCCGCTTGACCGCACCGCGAGCCGACCGACATGCGTGCCAATCTTTTTGCCTTTTTTGACGATTGCCTTGACAATCTCACCCGTCTGAAAGCCAAAAACAACTTTTGCAGCTTTTGACGATGTTCGTGGAAATCCAAACTTATCTACGCGGCACATTTGTCGTGAGCCATGCCCATAGGCTTTGATAAAAATAGGTGTCATCCCATTCGGAACAGAAATGTTTTCGCCGCTCTGCCCGACACATGCCGCATCCAACCAATGTTCTTTAGGCAAATTTTGCCCAATGCGATTGTATTTGGTTCTACCGCCAGTTCCACACTCCACAGAGATACCCCATGCAGACAATCTGCGCCACAACTCCCAACGAGTTGCGTTGACGGCGGCGGCATCTTTCAATGGCAATTTCGCCTTTGCCTGAATTTCAGGATGCCCAAATTCGGCGGCAGTTTGGGTGTTCTTGGACTGGTTGCATCCGTGGCACGCCAACGAAAGATTAGAAACACGGTTTGACCCGCCACGAACACGGGGAATGATGTGTTCAATTTCTAAAGGCACGTCTGTCGCTCCGCAGTAAGCGCACTTTCTACTCCACTTTTCGAGCAGATACTCACGTACTTCGTAGCCGACTAATTCGCCCTGTTGGTACTGCACCCCCGAAATTTCAGGGGTCTCCATCAGTTGCGTATCAAATTTTACCAATTCCATCGAAAAGGCTGTAACTGGTGACGACCAAGCCAACCTACGAACCCACGTTTCAATATTCGCCAGGCGGCTTTCCAAACTTGGCGGCAACCAGCCAGCCCTGCGACTACGATTATTAAAGCGTGCGGGACGATAGCGGCAGTTCCTATCCCGGCGACCACGCCGATTGTCTCGGCGCGAAATCAACGCATCGCGAATGTTTTGCCCACGATGTTGAATTTCAGCCGCCCAAACGACCTTGTTTTCGTCGTCACGAAGCAAAGCAACTCCGGTTGTCTTGCTTCCGGGGTCTATTTTGACACGGTATTCGTGGACGACAGAATCTTCCTGCAACCGTTCTTTCAAAATGATGGTGAATGGGAATTCGCGGAATACTGCCGTTTTACCAGAATTCAAAAGCTTTCTCGCTCGACCCGAATGACAGGGGTCAAGCGGTTTCTTGTTCTGGTCTAGCACAAAAACATATTGCATCTTACTTTGTCCTTTCCCCGTAAGGGGTGTCTCCGCCTGCGCGGGTAACGTTTGCCTCGCCAATGTTATCGGTCAGCACGTCCAAAAAGCACTTCCATAGACCCAACAGGATGTTTAACTTTTTGGTTACAGAGCTTCGGGCTGGCAAGCACCCAAAGGTGTGTTCTTTAACTCTTCCGATAACGTAGTCCGATTGCTCGGACTTAGGCTGGTCAACAGGGCTTGGCTTTCACCAAGCCGCTAGGCCTTTAGTCTAGCGGTCTTTGACCCGACCCTTCATCTTCTTCCGGGACAAGTGATTTAATTTCCAAATGGAGATTGGCCATCAATGCAGGCGTCACATATTTTTCACCATTCTGTACTCGATGCAAAATATCGACCAGTTCCCGGGCAGTTACACCTTTTAACACATAGGCCATCGCACCCGCTTGAAGCGCATTTAAAACATCGTCTGAATAAGTGGATCCCGTTAAAATCACAATTTTAATGACCGGAAACGAGTCCGCAATTGCCCGGGCAGCACTGATACCACCACCCGGCATTTTAATGTCCAGCAGGATAATGTCCGGCATCAGACTATATGCCAGCTGCATGGCCTCTTCGGCTGTTGCGCCCTGACCTACAAATTCTAAATCTGGTTCTGTTCCAAGAATTGAAACCACTCCCTCTCGAAATAGGGGATGATCATCCACAATTACCCATCGAAT
>CAILXE010000340.1 GCA_903838095.1 uncultured Chlorobiaceae bacterium | reverse complement strand
TCTGGTTGCCGTTAAAGATTTTCGAGAAATATGAAAAGGTATTGAAAAACTGTACGTCCGGTGCAAGCGCGTCATGATAATGATTTGCATAATCCTTATTGGACCAGTGACTGAAAAAATCACTGTACATCACCTTGTTACTTCGTAAGTTTTTAACCGAAACCGTGTCTTTTAACTTGTCAGCATCTTTCGGGGTTATAACCGTAAAGTCTTTTATACTTATCCAATACCCCTCCTTGTTGATCCAGTCAAGGTAATTCTCCGCATACAACGATCCGGTAAAATGTTGATGAATATCTCCCCCTTTTGGCATCAGGGTAAAGAAAAGTCGTAATTTTGCAATATCCGGCTTTGCTGTTGCTATCAGTTTGTCATACCATGACTTTGTCGCATGGTACGGGCTGATTGCTTTTTCTTTTGCATGCACAGTAACCGGATACAGGAAAAGCATCCAAATCAGGATCAAAAAACTTGACTTTTTTTGCATTGTCGTGTGGGTTATTGTGTGGCAAGAAATTGTTCTTACATGTAATAAATGTGCAAAATTTGATCTGCTTCGCCCAAACTTAAAAAGAAAAAAATTCATGCCATTTTTTTCGAGCATAAACCCTGAATGAAGGTTCAGGAAAGTTTTCTGAATGACGAAGCCTTAATGGCGGCAAAAATGGTGGAGCCTGGTGTAATAGTGAGTTCATCAGCGGCATCACGCACAATTTCTGCAACAAGTTTTTCCCCTTGGGCGGAGAGAACAACGCCGACTCTTCCTTCTGAATCAAACATTTCTGTGACGGTGCACTCAAGCAGGTTACGGGCGCTTATCGCTTCAGGATGTGTTTTGAACAGGATAATATCACGTGAAGAGAGTTCAAACAGCGACTCTCCATGCCGGGTTCCATTTGAAATAAGGAGATGATTTTTCCCCCACGGATAGCAGAACAGGCTATTGCGATCGAATGCATTGGAGAGGCGCAGCAGATTCATGTATCCATGCTGGCTCTGTGCCATTTTATTGCGGGCAAGCTGCTCTGGAGTCGTTTCTTCACGCACCACACCATTATTCACCACCAGAATCTGGTCAGTCATTAATTGCATTTCAATGAGTGAATGCGATATAAAAAGGTAGGGGATGTTGAACTCTTCACTGACGCTTCTCAGATATGGGATAATCTGGAAGCGAAGCGTGTCATCAAGGGCAGAGAGCGGCTCGTCCATCAACAGAAGGCGCGGATTTGCAAGCACCGCTCTGCCGAGACCCACCCGCTGCTTTTCTCCGCCGGAGAGGCGGTTTACTCCTCTCTCCAGAAGCGGCTTCAGTTTAAGGAGATCAATCAGGGCTTCGGGTCTGATGCTTCTGTGTTCAGCGCGACACCGCTTATAACCATATAAAAGGTTTCGTTTTACGCTCAGATGAGGAAAGAGCATCGCTTGTTGAAAAACGATCGCCGTGCGCCTTTGTTCAGGGGCGAGATTGATGCCTTGCCGACTACTGAAGAGACATTCGTCATCAAGAAAAATCTCGCCGTTATCTGGCTGCAGAAGTCCGGAAACAAGGTTGGCAATGGTTGATTTTCCACTGCCGGAGTCACCAAAAATTCCGATTCGATCGCCTGAAATATCGGTATTGAGGGCCATCGAAAATGCACCCATTTTTTTTTCTGCTTTAATACGAATTCTCATGATGCCCTGCTCCGGTCAAGTTGCTTGTCGAGCATTTCATGCAGCAACAGCACGGCAACGGAGATAACGACCGAGACCAGACAAAGAGAGAGCGCCATGGTCGTACTTGAAGGGGAACTCGTATAATCGTAGATGGCCAGCGGAATGGTTTGTGTTCTCCCTGGCATATTGCCGGCAACAATGATGGTTGCTCCGAATTCGCCGAGACTTCGCGCAAACATCAGTGATGAACCTGAGAAGATTCCCCTGAGTGAAAGTGGAAGAATAATGGTCAGCAGACTGTCAAACCATGATGCCCCCAGGCTTCTTGAAGCATCAATGAGTTGCCGGTCGATCGACTCCATTCCAAGACGGATCGATCGAACCAGCAGAGGAAAACCAACGACTGCAGAAGCGATAACAGCGGCTTTCCAAGTAAATATTAGTTGGATTCCGGTTTCAGCAAGCACTTTGCCCAACCAGCCATTTTTGCCGAGAAGCAGCAGCAGGAAATAGCCGATGACCACAGGTGGCAAGGTCAGGGGAAGGTTGACGAGGACTTCCAGAACCACTTTTCCGCGCAATTGTTTGAAGACCAGCAGCCACGCGGTAGCAAAACCGAAAGGCAAAGAGAGAAGAGTGGCTGTCAG
>CAILXE010000339.1 GCA_903838095.1 uncultured Chlorobiaceae bacterium | reverse complement strand
GTATTGCAGGAGACAATAAGATCAAGCCCCATCTTTTCGGCAAGTGCAATATTGCGTCCATTGACCAGTGCAAAATGTTTCGGGCTGACATAATCAAGATTGCTTCCCCCGCAGCAGGTGCCTTCGTGAAGTTTGACAAGCTCAATGCCGAGATCTTTCTGCCAAAGATCAATCGAACGGTCCACCTCTTTTGTCATGGACTCATTGATGCAACTCAGGTAATATGCGTATCGCTTCATCCAGCAGTTCTCCCCTGTTATTTTTTATGAGATTTTTGATCCTGCTTTACATGTTCGGTCATCTCCCTGAACATCCCTCTGAATATCTTGATTCCTTTTGCCGACTTGACAAGGGGCGGCGGAGGAGGAGTGCGACGTTTCATAATCATTTTCACAGCCATCGGCAGAAGATTCTGCAGCGTCCAGACAACGCCATTGGTGCGTATCGGAAGCGTGGCTTCGACAAGTTTTCCTTTCTTTTCAATATCGGACATGAACGCTTCTGCATGTTTGGAACCGCTGGTGTCTTTCACGCCCCTGCTCTCGATGGCATCTTCACGTATTCCATGAATGGCATCCATGATCGGAATGCTTTTGACACAGCTCTCCTGGCAGCGGTAACAGTGCGTACAATCCCAGACGCCATGATCCTTGACCAGTTCAGCGAGGCGCTTCTCATGAATAGAATCCCGGCTGTCGACATTCATCCGGTATGATTTCAGCAAAACAGCAGGGGAAACATACTCTTTATTCGCCCTTAAAATACTGCACTCTGAAACACAGGAGGCACAAAGAATACAGTCAGTCGCCTTGTCATAGCGAAGAAACTCCTCTTCAGAGATAAGAAACTCCTTTTTCCCCATACTGGCTTCAGGCATGGTCGAATCAATCCAGTTTGAGTAGTGCTTCATTTTGTCGACAAGCGGATCCATATCAACAATAAGATCCTTGATGAACGGCAGGTTGCGAAGGGGCTCTACTTTGATGATATCTTTTTCCCGACTCTTGGCGAGCACATCCCAAACCTGTGTTGTACAGGCAAGCTTGGAGAGACCATTGATTCTCATGCCGCAGGAGCCGCAGATTCCTGCCTGACAAAAGGCCCTGAAGCTCACGGAGGCATCAATATGCTCCTTGATATAATTCAACGACCTCAGTACCGTCACACCTCTCTCAACAGGAATAGTATAATCGTCAAAATAGGACTTGCTGTCGACCTGTGGGTTAAAACGAAAGACCCGAAAGGTTACATCTTTTTTACTTTCGTTATGTTGATCAGTTTGCGCCGTCATAAGCAAAATAGTTAATAAGTTCTTTCCTGGAGTTCATAACGTCCCATTGTAACCGGCTTTTCACCAAGCACAACATGACCATTGACCATGGTTGCCAGAGTATGCTTGTGCCACTTCACATCATCCCTGACAGGAAAATCAACACGGGTATGCGAGCCCCGGCTCTCCTCACGGGCATAAGCGCCGGCAGCAACGGTTTCAGCGAGATCCAGCATATTTTTCAGTTCGAGCACCTGCATGAGGTTGGTGTTAAAAACGTCACTGGTATCAAAAACACGAACTTTCCTGAAGCGCTCCTTAAGCTCTGAAATTTCCTGTACTCCTTTTTGCAATAACGATGACTCCCGATATATACCGACATTGCGTGCAAGTGTCTGGCCAAGTTCCTCACGCAATGCACCATACCGCTCATAGTTGCCGGAAGAGTGCATTCCGCCTCTCACCGCATCAAACTGCTCCTTGAGTTCCGCTTCCGGGATCGGCTCCGGGTCAAATTTTCCGGCTTCCTGAGCTGCGGTATGACCTGCAATTCGACCAAACACAAGAATATCAAGCAGAGAATTCCCGCCAAGACGGTTTGCGCCATGAACCGATACGCAACCGCACTCTCCCGCAGCATAAATTCCATCCATCACGGTTCTTCCGAAATTATCAGTATCGATTCCGCCCATCGAATAATGAGCGGTCGGCCTGATCGGAATTGGTTCTTCTATCGGATCAACACCTTCAAATTGCATCGACATCTCGCGTATCTGGGGCAATCGTGACTTGATGAGAGCCGCGCCAAGATGGGTAAGGTCAAGATGAATGTAGGTACCGGCAGGGCTGTCAAACCCTCGTCCTTCAAGAATTTCAGTCTCAATTGATCGTGAAACAAGATCTCTCGGACCAAGTTCCATTTTTTCTTTCGCATACCTTGCCATAAAACGCTCGCCATCCTTATTGACAAGGTAGCCACCTTCACCTCTTGCTCCTTCTGTAATAAGCAAACCGCTCTTTCTCAGTCCGGTAGGATGAAACTGGACAAACTCCATATCTTTCAGAGGAATACCCGCCCGGAAAGCAATCGCCTGGCCATCACCGGTATTTCCCGCCGCATTGCTTGAACGATTCCAGTACATCTTGGCATAACCGCCAGTAGCAAAAATCACGGTTCTTGCCGGAAAAGCCTCAATCTTGCCGCTTTTCATATTCATGGCAATCAGCCCTCTCGAACGGCTCCCTTTCACCGAAAGGTTCAGTGCAAAATATTCATTAAAGAAAATGACCCCTTTTTTCAAACACTGTTCGTAGAGTGTCTGCAGAATGGTGTGGCCGGTTTTATCGGAACAGTAACAGCATCGTGGCAGAGTGGCACCGCCAAAAGGCCTTTGGGCAATAGTGTTGTCCTCCATTCTTGACCAGGGCGTGCCGATATTTTCAAGTTCACGTATGATTTTGGGCGCCTCGGAACACAGGACTTCAACAGCATCCTGATCGGCAAGGTAATCGCCCCCTTTGATGGTATCGAAAATATGCATCTCAACCGTATCATTCTTTGCCTTGTTGGCAAGAGCGGCATTGGCGCCACCCTGCGCAGCAGAGGTATGCGAACGATTGGGATAGACTTTGGACAGAACTGCAATATTCAGTGACGGATTGGTCTTCATGGCCTCCATGGCCGCATAGAGCCCGGCACCCCCGCCCCCGACAATAACAACATCAAATGGTTTCATACGCTCAAATCTCCTTATGAAGCTGTAATAAATGCCTCACTGATGAAATGAAAAGGCACTGCAAAGGCAGAGCCCTTTCATTGAAAATTGGTTTTGCTGGTATTACTTAAGGAAAAACGAAAAAGGAATCCCGTCTGTTCTGTTATAATGCGACATGATCATCATGAACAGGAAGTTCCTCTACAGCATGAAGCACATCTGTCATGTTGAGAAGACCAAGTACTTTATTGTTTTCCATGACCGTAAGGCGCCTGATATTGGTTCGCTTCATCAGACGAAGCGCATACTTTATCCTGAGACTGGGATTGACACTGATAATCGGCTTGCTCATAATCTGAAAAACAGGAGTATTCCATGGATCGCGATGAATATCCTCACCCGGATCGATCACCTTTTCAAGAATATCCTTTTCAGTAACAATACCATAACAGTCATCCTCGTTGCGAGGCTCAATAATAAGGCCGCTCTCCTTGCTCTGTTTCATAATCTGCAAGGCCTCAGCAACGGTACAGCTTCCCTTGATAATCCGAAAGTCTTTCCGCATAGGGCAGATACCGGCATCGTCCGTAATGTTATAAGCTGATCCATAGTCAACACAGGTTACTTAAGTTATAAAAG
>CAILXE010000338.1 GCA_903838095.1 uncultured Chlorobiaceae bacterium | reverse complement strand
TCTCGAAAAAGCATCTCGAAAAAATCAATGCTTATGAGCCAAATGTTGCCTCTATGGCAAATCTCATGAAGTACATGTGTTTTAACGCTGCAACCGATGAACCAAATTTTGTCAACGACCTGATGAATGAAGTGATGATTGTGCTTGATGACCTTCCACAGCATTACCGCCAGGCCATGTTTCGTGATGAGATGAAGATTGAGGAGCTTGCCATAGTCATGCTGAGGCTTGGATGGCGCTATCCCAAGGTGCTTATGGCAACCTGGGAGAAACTTGGCGTGCAGGGCTCTTTTGGTTTTCTAAAAAATCTTGTTGGCTGGGCGCTCTCACCAGTCAGATAACTTTTTTCAGTGATGACCGATATTATTTATGCTTCCGAAAGGATAGCGCAGCTTCGCAAAGAGATTGAGCGTCATAGTCATCTCTACTATATCGAGGCGAAACCTGAGCTTTCTGACTACGAGTTTGACAAGCTGCTCGAACAGCTCATGGCGCTTGAACAGCAGTTTCCTGATCTTGTGACACCCGACAGCCCGTCGCAACGGGTGGGTGGAGCCATCACAAAGGAGTTCGTGCCGGTCACTCACCGCGAACCCATGCTGAGTCTCTCAAATACTTATTCACTTGGTGAAGTCGAAGAGTTCTATAACCGGGTAAAAAAGTTGCTTGCTCTTGAAGGTGTAAATGAGCAGGCAATGGTCGCCGAGCTGAAGTTCGATGGTGTGGCCATAAGCCTGCTCTATCGAAACGGCTTTCTTGTTCGTGGAGCAACACGTGGCGATGGTATCCAGGGCGATGATATTACCCCCAATATCAGAACCATTCCGACAATACCCCTCAAAATCATTGATGTTGGAGAGATTGAGATACGGGGTGAAGTTTTCATGCGCAAAGAGGATTTTGAACAACTCAACGAGAGTCGTCCCGAAGAGGAGCGCTTTGCAAATCCCCGCAACGCCACAGCAGGCTCACTCAAGTTACAGGATTCTGCGGAAGTGGCCCGTCGCGGGATGAGCTTTGTCGCCTATTATCTTCAAGGCATCAGTGATGAATCCATTCCGCATTTCAGTAGACTGGAGCGTCTTGAAGAGCTTGGCTTTTTTACTGGAAAGCAGTATCGCTTATGTTGGGAACTGCAAGATATCAATGACTTTATAGCCAAGTGGTCTGAAAAACGCTGGAAACTTCCTTACGAGACTGATGGGGTTGTACTGAAACTCAATGCCGTGACGCAGTGGGAAAAACTTGGCGCAACAGCAAAAAGTCCACGCTGGGCAATTGCCTACAAGTACCCGGCCCAGCAGGCACCGACGGTACTCTGCGATGTCATTTTTCAGGTTGGACGGCTTGGTACCATTACCCCTGTTGCTGAACTTGAGCCAGTTCTTCTTGCCGGTTCAACCGTTTCCCGTTCGACGCTTCATAATTTCGACGAGATTGCGCGTCTTGGCATCATGATTCACGATCGGGTCATTATTGAAAAGTCAGGGGAGGTGATTCCCAAGGTGATCAGTGTCGTGCTTGAGGAGAGGCCGTCGGATGCTGTGCCGGTTGTTGTGCCCTCATACTGTCCTGAGTGCGGGACACCTCTTGAACGAGCGGAGAGTGAGGTGAGTTATTACTGCCCCAATGAGGGAGAGTGTCCGGCGCAGATCAGGGGCAGGCTTTTGCACTTTGCCTCCCGCAATGCCATGGATATCAAAAGCCTCGGCAAAGCGCTGGTTGATCAGCTTGTTGCCATCAGGCTGGTCAAGGATGCAGGAGACCTCTACTTCCTGCAGGAACCGCAGCTCGAAAATCTTGAGCGGATGGGACGTAAGTCAGCACAAAATCTTGTGCGGGCACTTGAAGAGAGTCGTACGAAAAGTTATGAACGGCTCATCTATGCTCTTGGTATTCGTCACGTCGGTCATGCGACTGCCCGGGAACTTTCGCAAGCCTATCCTTCCATTGATGCCCTGATGCAGGCAACTGAAGATCAACTCTCAACTGTTCCTGATATCGGGCCTGTTGTTGCCCACAGTATCTGCGACTTTTTTGCCAAACCATCCGCGCAACATCTTCTTGAAAAGCTTCGGGATGGGGGAGTGCAATTAAGTGCATCTGAATCGACCGTGCAGGTGAACCGCAATTTTGAAGGGATGACGGTGCTCTTTACCGGCGCTCTTGACCGGTATGACCGCCAGCAGGCATCAGATCTTGTTATGGAACGGGGAGGCAGGGTGGTGAACTCAGTCAGTAAAAAAACCTCTCTTGTTGTTGCCGGTCATGATGCCGGCAGCAAGCTCGACAAGGCGCTGAAGTTTGGCGTTCGGGTGGTTTCCGGGAACGAGTTTGAAGAGATGCTCTGAAGGGCGCTCCTCTTCAAACTACTTTTTTGCGATGTAGAGAATTGAGGTTTCAAAGGTCATCGGCACATACTCGGCACTCCTGAATCCGCTTTTTTTCAGAATGGTTGTGAATGCTTCGGCCTGCGGAAACTGTTCGACTGAATTCGGCAGATAATCGTAAGCAAATGACGATTTGCTGAAAAGTCCTGCAATTTTCGGCAACACCTTTTTGAAATAAATCAGGTACAGCGCTTTCATGGTTCCATTGCGCGGAATCATCGGTTCGATAATAAGCGCATGCCCCCCAGGTTTCAGGACACGGTGGAACTCTCGCATTCCCGCATCAAGATTCTCAAAATTTCTCACACCAAAGCCCGCACTGACCACATCATAACTGGCATTGCCGAATGGGAGTTTCTCGGCATATCCCTCATGAAACGCGATGTGTGGATACTTCTTTTTTGCAATGACAAGCATTTCGGGAGAAAGATCCAGAGCAGTCACTTTTGCGCCGGAAATTTTTGCCATGGAGGCCGCCAGATCACCCGTTCCGGTCGCGACGTCAAGGATTTTCGGGGCGCTGTTGTTGCCAAGCAGTTGTTTGGCCTTGCCGGCAGCCTTGGCCCGCCAGTAGTTGTCGATGCCAAAACTGAGCAGATGATTGAGAAAATCGTAGGTCGGCGCAACCTCATCAAACATAGAGCGGATTGAGCCTCTCGATTTTGTCCGCAGAAGGGACTTTGTTTCAGCTTTTTTTGCCATAAACCTCTTCAGGATTAAACATCAGGGTATCACAGATTTCCATGGTGAGATCTTCGGTTGCCTTCCGGTAAAAGCAGGAGTGGTATCCGACGTGGCAGGCGCCGCCAGTCTGGGAAACTTTCAAAAGCAGAGTGTCGCCATCGCAGTCGATCAGGATGTCGTGAACCACCTGCATGTTGCCGGATGACTCTCCCTTCAGCCAAAGCTCCTTGCGGCTGCGGCTCCAGTAGCAGGCTCTCTTCTTCTCCAGCGTCATTTGCAGGCTTTCGCGGTTCATCCATGCCATCATGAGCACTTTGCCTGTTTCGTGATCCTGCACAATTGCCGGTACAAGTCCTTTTTCATCAAACTTTACCGTTTCAGAAAAGCTTTTCTTGATATCTTGATTATCGCTCATTGAAGGTGTAGATTAGGTGGTGTCGATGACCTGTTTTCCATGCCGCCGACGCTGATAATGGTGCATGGAAAATAAATATGTTTCTAAAGATTCATAAAATTCTGGAAAAAACAAGGTCGGAATGGATAAAAAGTTCAAAACATGTAACTTCCCCAAGCTGAATCTTTAACGAACGTGCCCAATGAAGTCCCTGCAAAAATTTCTTCCCAAATATTCGATAGCTCTTGCTGTTCTTTTTATTGCTACGGTGCTGTTTCTGATGACGAGAGGCAACACGGTCGATCTTGAGGTTGGTGAGGTGAGGAATGCCGAGTTGGTTCAGGCGGTCTATGCGACCGGTTTTGTTGAAGCTGATGCTGTTGCCAACCTGAGCGCTGAATGTTCAGGGACGGTGAGCTATATCGGCGCACTGGAGGGTCAGCACGTCTCGGCCGGTCAGAAAATTCTTCAGTTCGACAGCCTGCAGCCGCAGCTTGCTGTTCGTGAAGCAAGGGCAGCTTTTTCAGAACAGCAGGCTCTTGCCAGAGATAACAGGTCTCGCTCTGCCAGAAAGAAAAATCTTTTTGCAGAAGGGGCGATATCTCGTCAGGAGCTTGAAGAAGCCGAGAAAAACAGTGTTCAGTCCGAAGAACTGCTTCAGCAGAAAGAACTCCAGTTGAGGATGCGGGAAGATGATCTGAAAAAATTGACGGTTATCGCACCATTTTCAGGAATCCTGACCTTGCAGAACGTCAAGGCCGGCGATTATGTCGCAACCAATACTCTTGTTGCCCGGGTGGTTGATCCTGCTCGCTATATGGTTACTGTAGAGGTTGACGAACTTGACATTCCACGTATTCGCAATGGCCAGGCGACAACGGTTGCTTTTGATGCTTATCCGGAGAAGCGTTTTTCTGCAGTTGTTTCCCGTATTGTCCCACAGACCGACCGGGTGACCAAAACCTCCAGGATTTATCTGACTCTTGGCAATCCGCCGGATAATATTCAGGCAGGCATGACCGCCACGGCAAATATTATCTACAATACAAGGGCAAATGCTCTGCTGGTCAAAAAAAGCTCTCTTTTCGAAGAAAACCGTCAGACCTATGTCTGGAAAGTCGAAAACGGTCGACTGAAAAAACAGCTTATTCGGCAGGGTGTCAGTGACATGACCTTTGTTGAAGTGCTGCAAGGGCTGAAAAAGGGTGACAAGATTGCTCTTGCCCCCGAAAAAAATTTACATGAGGGGATGGAGGTCAGAATCATTCCCGCCAGGAAGTCCTGAGATTCCCAATGAACATGAGATGGCCCCAAGAGAGACAATAGCAGTTATTCTTGCTGCGCACGGAGAGGCGGAAACCACCCGGTTTATGGAAAACTATCGGGTTACGCGCCAGACGCTTGCACATGCCTCTCAGGTGATGCCAATTCCCGGTTCTCTGCAACGTGCGATAGCGGTGACGGCATCAGTTAAAAAATTGATTCAATCGCGTACAGACGCGCAGTGTTCACCGCATAACCGCATCACGCGAGACCAGGTTGCAGCCCTGCAACGTTCTCTCGATCTTTCTTTTGTATCAGAGCACTTTGATTTTAAGGTTTATGCTGCGTTTTCAGCTTCGCGTCCTTATGTTGAAACCATTCTTGAAGAGACTCGTGCCTGTGACGGACAGGTGATTGTTTCCATGGCGCCCATTGACACCAGTATTACCTGTGGTCTGCTTTGTGATTATCTGGCCTCGTCACGAAGCTCTCAGGAACTCTGTAGGGTGAAAGTTCTGGGACGGTTCTGGGACGATGAAAGGCTTTGCGCCATTTATCGTGATCATTTATTTGAAAAGAGCTCAATGTCACCTGCTCCCGGGGATGACAAACGCATGCTGCTTCTTCTCTTTCATGGCACACTGGTTGCCGATTCCAAAGGGGAGACACCTCAGTTTCGAACCGGACGGGAAGAAACCATGATGTTTGCAGAGCGCCTCCAGCAATACGTTCTCGGTGATCCAAGAAATTCTTATGACCGTATCATGACGGCATATCTCAACCATAATGTCGGCGGAGAGTGGACAAAACCCTCATTTGAAGAGGTCTGCGCCACGCTTCGGGATGAGAGCTCTCTGACCGTTGACCTTTTCTGTTGTGGTTATTTTGCTGATGGCAATGAAACCATTCGTCGGGCCTCAGAGCTTGGCTCGTTACCGTCAGTACGGGAAGCCATCTCTATTCCATGCGTTAACAGCAGTCCCGCTTTTACTGCTTACCTGACCTCAAGAGTTGTCGATGCCGCACGGCAGATCATCAGTTTCAGATGATTGCGTCAAATTGAATGGTTAAAGCAGTTCCTGTGTTGATTGTTCGAGCTAAAGGTTATGCAATCCTGAAAAAGAGATGAAAAGGAGTTGGCTGTATGGGCAGTGCGGCAGTGTATATTGATGGGGCAAACCTGTTCTTTACCCAGCGCCATCTTGGGTGGCAGATCGATTTCTCCCGTCTGATGTCATTGTTTCTCTCGATGTATGCTTCAGTTGAAGCCAATTATTATGTTCCGGCCGCAGAGCCGTTATCGCCCGAAAATGCTGCATTTTCCAGAGTACTGACAGCCCACGGATATAGAATTATCTCTAAACCGGTCAAAAAAATTGTCAACAAGGAGACCGGTGTTGTGATCATGAAAGGAAATCTTGATGTTGAACTTGTCGTTGATGCTCTGAGC
>CAILXE010000337.1 GCA_903838095.1 uncultured Chlorobiaceae bacterium | reverse complement strand
TGCCGGGGGCACATTAACCTTTGCCCGACATTTTACCTTGCCCCACGAGCTTGAACCGCCCTCGAGTACGATCTCATAATCTGAGTGAGCGGTTGTGGTGTCTTTAGTGCCGAAAAGAGCCATAATGAGTTCTCCTTTTTCTGATGGCGTTGAAATGGGATATTTTCAGGAAAAAATTCATGGAGACTATTCCTGTTAAGTAACAGATTGTAACAAATTTAAAGAATAAAAATCAATAATTAAAGTAAAATGTGTTTTCTGTGATTATCTTTTTCCCGGAAATATCGTTTACTTTCGGCGCATTTCTGTTTCATGAGGTTTTTTTTCTTTTTTTTGTCCTATGACGTCATTATCCCGGACAATAAACCAGTTGAGTCAATCCCGTTATTTTGCCCCTCTTTTGAGTGGTCTTCTTCTTGGGATATCATTTCCTTCCTATCCTTTTATCCGTCTGGAACTTCTGGCCTGGGTCGCTCTGGTGCCGCTTCTTCTCTCTCTCCGGTCTGTTGAGAGCGCAGGGGAGTTGTTTCGGCGAGTCTATCTCTCAATGCTTCTCTATTGTTTGATCAGTCTCTGGTGGGTCAGTCTTGCGACTCTGCCCGGGGGCATTCTTACCATGCTCACACAGGCATTCTTTTTGACGGTGCCTCTTTTTGCTTTTTATGCGATAAAAAAAATGGCGGCTTATCGCTTTGCTCTCTTTTCTCTTCCTTTTCTCTGGGTAGTTTGTGAGTGGGCCTACATGCATCAGGATCTTTCGCTCGGATGGCTGACTTTTGGTAATTCACAGGCTAATTTGAATCTCATGATTCAGTATGCTGATATTACAGGCGTCTGGGGAATCAGTTTCTGGCTGGTGTGGTTTAACGTGCTTGCAGTTCATGCTTTGGGCAGCGCCAGAAACGTTGCTTTTCGTTGTGTGGCGGTTATGGCGCTGATGATTATTGTTCCCCTGCTTTATGCGTCCATGCTGTTTTCTCGTCAGGAAGCCATTCCTGGGCCTGCGGATCGACTTCGTGTCACACTGGTGCAGCCGGATATTGATCCCCATCAAAAGTGGCAACAGTATAACAGCGCTGACATTATGGAGCGATATTATCGGTTGACCAACCAAGCTGTCCGTGAAAACCGTCCTGATCTGGTGATATGGCCGGAAACTGCCATACCATTTGCTCTTTTCCAACCCATTTATGCTGATGATCTGCAAGTTCTGCGCTCATCATTGCGACAATGGCATTCACTCTTGTTGGCAGGTTTTGTTGATGTTCGTCATGAAGAGGGCAAGCCATCTGAAACTTTCAACGCTTCAATGTTGCTTGAGCCAGGGTATGGGATGCCGCAGATTTATCGAAAGATGCACCTTGTCCCTTTTGCTGAGAGAGTGCCCTATATTGATTATTTTCCATGGCTTGGTTATGCAACTTTTTCTCTGTCGGGGATCAGTGGTTGGGGGAAAGGAGACGGTGCCTCAGTGATGACACTCCCTGCTTCAAAAGGAAAAATCATTATCGCCAATGTCATCTGCTATGAATCTATTTTTCCTGGCTATCTGACGGAATTTGTCAGGAAGGGTGCCCGACTGCTTACCCTTGTGACCAACGATGGCTGGTATGCAACCTCTTATGGCCCTTATCAGCATCTGGCTATTGCACGGCTTCGCTGTGTCGAGAATCGCCGGGCGATGGCCCGGTGCGCCAATACAGGCCTCACGGTTGTTCTTGATAAATTCGGGCGTACGATTGCGGAAATTCCATGGTGGGAGGAACAAACCCTTACTGCGGATGTGCCGCTCGAGAGTAGTCTGACATTTTATACCCGCAATCCCGATCTGCTTCCTAAAGCAGCCCTGGCTATATCGATTTTGCTTTTTCTTGTTGCGTTCATAACGCATCGGCTGGATAGGGCACTTCGGCCACGATAGATGACTTGTGGTGCCTACAGTCCGTAAGCCTTTAATTTTCGGTAGAGGGTTCTTTCGGTGATGCCAAGTGCCAGCGCAGTTTTCCGTTTATTGCCCTGACACGTTTCAAGCGCTTCAGTGATTGACTTTTTTTCTATGTCGTCCAGTGACCGTATAGGTTGGGTTTCATTTTCATGGCTGTTTTCGCTGGATGGCTGAATTGCTGCAGGTGCGTCAGGCAGCAGCAGCGGTGTCACAGGCTTGGTTTGAACAAGATGCTGAAGCATCAGCCGTATTTCACTGACCTCCTGGCGAAGCTGTATAATATTGCTGTAAATGACCTGAAGCTCGTTTTTTTCGGATCGTGCCGGATCGTGCACCAGGCTTTTGTACCTGTTTCGCTGAACCAGATGTTTTTCAAGAATTTCCGGAGTGATGTATTTGCCTTTTTCAAGCACAAGCAGCGATTCTATAAGATTTCTGAGTTCTCTGACATTTCCCGGCCATGGATACCGCATCAGCATTTCTCCAGCATCAGGACTGAACCCTTCAAAAACAATTTTGTGTTTCTGTTCAAACTCATGAACAAAATTTTCGGCGAGCAGAAGAATATCTCGTCCCCTTTCCCTGAGAGGAGGAATCTGGAGTTCAACACTGCGAAGCCGATAAAAGAGATCTTCCCGAAAGTTTTTTTCGGCAACCGCCTGGTACATATTTTTGTTGGTGGCCGCAATAATTCGCGCATCAGAGTAGATGGTCTCCGATGCTCCGACCCGCTGAAACTCTCCGGTTTCAATCACCCTGAGAAATTTCACCTGGGTTTCAAGCGGCATTTCCCCGATTTCATCAAGAAAAATCGTTCCCCTGTCAGCGGTTTCAAAGTACCCCTTTCTGCTTTGTATCGCTCCGGTAAACGCCCCTTTTTCATGGCCAAACAATTCGGACTCAAGAATGCCAGCCGGGATGGCGCCGCAATTGACGGGAATAAAGCTTTTGTCGGCCCGCAGGCTGTTGTTATGGATAAAGCGCGCTAAAACCTCTTTTCCGGATCCGGTCTCTCCGATGATCAGCACGGTAATGTCAGTTTCAGCAACCTGGAGAGCAAGTTGCTTAAGCTGGGAGATCAACAGGGATTGTCCGATTATTTCAGGCTTTCGCTTCATCAGGGATTTCTGATTTCGATTCAGGGTAAGGCGTCGTTATTGTACTGAAAAAATAACTCCCGTGAATGGGATCTTTTTTCCTTCTGCCTCCGCCTCACTTCTCGATTCATATCTCTTTTTCAGTTGCACCCGGTAAAAGTCTCCCTGCTGAATTGTCTCTACAGGAGCATAAGCGGAGATTTTCTGTGCAAGAGCATCAGCATTTTCCCTGTTTTGAAAACTTCCGAACCGAATGGTTACGACACTTTTTTGGGTGACGGCCATTTTCTGTTTCGGAAGCTCCACTGAAGGTGGCGGGGTCTTGGTCGTTATGATGGGCGTGGTGGTCGTTTTTGCGGCGATCTTTGTTGTTTGAGCAGCTCTCTGCTGTTTTGTGGAGTCCTGACCACTTGCCGGAATCGGTTTGGGCGAAGCTGCCGTGCTCTCCATCATCAGGGTGTAGGCGGCTATTCGGGCTCTGCTGATTTGGTCAAGCGCCGGATCGGGATAGAGTGATAACTGTTTCTGATAAAGTGAAACCGCTTTTGGTGCATCTTCAGTCAGAAGAGCTTCCACCACTGTTTTTTCGGAAGGTCGGGTGATTTTTTGACGGATATTTTCTAACAAATAAACCTTATCTTCAGCGGCATACTGCACGATTTCCCTGGAGAATGATTGTTCAACGGCTGCGTGCAGAGCAGGTGGAGAGAAGAGAGCGAGAGAGACTGTAACGCAAAGTGGCGCAACGCTTTTGAGGATAAGCAATTGTATCTTGTCTGAAAACATGGGCTTGCGTATATTTTTTTACTGTTTGCGGAAAGATTTTCCTTCTTTCAATATGCCAAATATTTTCATATAAAATTAATTGCATTCCATGCATCTCCTCACAGTCAAAGCTTTTGCGAAGATCAATCTTGGTCTTTTAATTACCGCAAAACGTCCTGACGGATACCATACCCTTGAGACCATTTTTGCCCCGATCAACTGGTATGACACCATCGAGTTTGCTGATTCGGAGCTGATTTCGATGAGCTGCTCCAATATTGACCTTCCGGTTGACGACAACAACCTCTGTATCAAGGCAGCCAAATCCTTGCAGCAGTTTGCCTCTGTCAAGAAAGGTGTGGCCATGACGCTGCATAAAGAGGTGCCTTTTGGCGCGGGACTTGGAGGTGGAAGCAGTGATGCGGCAACCGTGCTCAGAGTGCTCAACGATCTCTGGCAGGTCAACGCCTCCCCGGTGGAGCTGCATGCCCTTGCGGTGAAACTTGGGGCAGATGTGCCATACTTTCTTGCCATGAAAGGGCTTGCCTATGCCACAGGTATTGGCGATAACCTTGAAGATCTTGGTTTGACTCTTCCTTATTATATAGTCACTGTCTTTCCTGAAGAGCACATTTCAACAGTTTGGGCCTACAAAAATTTCTACCCCCGTTTTGCCCGTGAGCTTCCCGATCTGAAGTTCCTTGCTTCTGAACTTTGCCGTTTCAGGAAAACCGATGGCTTTCCTGCCTTTGAAAATGATTTTGAGCCAGCGGTGTTTGATAACTTTCCAGCCGTTCGCCTTGTCAAGTCCACCTTGCTTGCATCAGGAAGTGTTTTTGCCTCGCTGTCGGGCAGCGGTTCAGCCGTTTTTGGATTGTTCGAGCGCGAAGATGAGGCGCTGGCCGCCATGAAGCGTTTGCCGCAATCATACAGGGTGTGTTTGACGCCTCCGGGTTTCGATATGGGACAGTGATTGCTTATCCCCGTCGTCCCTGCGCAATAATCTCGTTCAGCTCTGCCCCGATCAAACGCAGATCCTCATCCAGAAAATGTGACGAGTGGAGGCGGGCGCGCTTGACCTCTGTAACATCAAGCTCCGCATCCATAACATGAGGCTTGAACAGGGGAGCGGCGCAGATCACGTTTCCTTCCGGCCCGTTAAGCGACGAGTTGCCCCAGTAGGTGAAGCTGTCCTCATTTCCCACACGGTTGACGCAGGCGACATAACTGCTGAACAGAAAAGAGTAGGTTGAGGCAATGGTCTGCCATTGGGTGACAATGGCCGGATTGCCGCTGCCGGGAGTCATGCGCAGGGGGCTCGACATCAACACAAAGAGCAATTTCGCGCCCTGGTGGGCAAGAAGGTAGGGTACCGAAACGTGCCAGAAATCCTCACAGATAGCCACGCCGATTCTTCCGAGCCGTTTTGAGGTGACGGCCTTGATCTGCTGACCGGCAGAAAAGTAGCGCAGCTCTTCAAACATTCCGTAGGTTGGCAGATATATTTTACGGTGAATGCTTCGTCCAGCTCCCTCTTCAAACATGAAGGCCGAGTTATAGACGCCGTAGTCGTCGCTCAGCTCAATGCCTCCGCAGATAATGCAGATCTTCCGGCTCAGTTCACGCAGGGGATCGAGCCGGGTGTCCTCAATGTGCATGGCAATATCCTGTGCGGCATCCTGCACATTGTAGCCGGTCAGTGATAGTTCAGGAAAGGCTATGGCATCCTTGCCATCACGAATCGCCTGTTCCGCAAGGGCGCAGTGGTTGGCGAGATTAGTATCAAAATTGGCCAGGGTGCAATCAATCTGGGCTATTCGCAGTTTTGCGTTAAGCATCGTTGCCTGAAATTTAGTGGTAAGGGTAGAACATGTAGAAGGTAAACGACAGCAAGGCAAGAATCCACATGCCTGTGCGTATTTCACTGACCTTTCCGGTAAAGAGTTTCAAAAGAACATAGGCGATAAATCCTGCTGTGATGCCAACGCCAATATTGAAGGTAAAGATCATGAGCACAATGGTCAGAAATGCGGGCAGCAGCTCACTGTAATCGCTGAAATCCATTTTTTTAACCGACTGCATCATGAACATGCCGACAACAAGCATTGCAGGTCCGTAGGCGAAGGGAGGAACAATCGTGAGCAGGGGCGAGAAGAAAAGGGCCAGCGCAAAAAGAGCGGCCACCACAATTGCGGTAAACCCGGTTTTGCCTCCCTGTTCAATACCGGCAGCAGATTCAATATAGACCCCCGCCGTAGTGGTTCCGAAAAGAGATGCTGCAATGGTTGAGAGTGCGTCTACCAGCATCGGCTTTTCAATTTCAGGAAGGTTATCATGTTCATCAAGCAGGTTGGCTCTGGATGATAACCCGAAGAGAGTCCCCATGGTATCAACAAAATCCATCACCAGAACGCTGATGATGACCCCGACAAATCCCCAGGTCATTGCACCCTGCATGTTGATTTTCATGAAGATTGGTTCAATGGAGGGAGGCATACTGAAGATCGATGGAGGCAGCGCAACCAGTCCGGTCAGGAGAAATGCTGCTGTGGTGACAGCCATACCGGCCAGAAGGGCGCCAGTGAAGCGTTTGATCAACAGGATGGCTGTAATAAAGAGCCCGCCAAGGCTCAGCAGTACAGGGAGCCTGGCGATATTGGCAAGTTGTACCGGAGCGCCGGGAACGCCAAGCGAGACAATACCCATATCATTAAGCCCGAGAAACGCAAGAAAAAGGCCTATGCCAACCGAAAAGCTGTGTTTGAGCGACGAGGGAATTGCCTCAGCCAGCCATTGACGCAGACCACCGATGGTAATAAGGGTAAAAAGAATGCCACTGATAAAGATGGCGGCCATTGCGGTCTGCCATGAGTAGCCGAGTGTCTGCACCACCGTATAGGCGATAAAGGCATTTTCGCCCATGTATGGCGCTACGGCAAAAGGGCGTTTGGCATAGACTCCCATCAGCAGTGTTCCGAAAATTGACGTCAGAATGGTCGCAGTCATTGAGGGGCCTTTCGGGATCCCCGCTGCGGCAAGAATCGCCGGGTTGACTACTATAATATAGGCGAGGGTAAAAAAGGTGGTGATGCCGGCAACTGTTTCCTGACGGTAACCGGTCTGGTGCGTGTCAAAATCAAAATATGATCGCATGGTTATAGTCAATTGAGAAAGCTGGAAAAGGCTTTGCAGCCACAAGATAAACATAAAGTCTGAAAAAGGGGAGTGTAAATATCTGGCAGCCTTTACTGAGATTGTCGGGCGCTTGCATGAACGCACATTGAGCATGTAATGTTTTTGTGATAAAAGTCATATATTGGCGGTCAAAACCATTGTATTTTGCCGAAAAGCTTTACTTTTTATGCTGTCTTTAACCATTGATGAGCTTGCAAAACGGGCTGAAAAGATAAAACTTGTTATATCCGACAATGACGGAGTTTTTACGGATAACGGAGTTTATTATTCAGAGCGGGGCGAGGAGATGAAGCGCTATTCCGTCAGGGATGGCATGGGCGTTGAGCGTTTGAGGAACAGTGGCATTGAGACCAGCATCATGACAGGCGAGGTTTCGCCAAATCTGAAGAAGCGTGCCGAAAAACTTGGCATGAAGCGGCTTTACCTTGGCGTAAAAGACAAGCTGTCCATGCTGGAAACCGTGCTTGCTGAAACCGGACTTCAACGCTGTGAGCTGGCATATATTGGTGATGATGTCAATGACGTCGAGATTATGGAGGAGATAGCCAAAGAGGGATTGACGGCATCTCCCCGTGATGCAACTGTTTTTGTGGAACCCTGGTGTCACTATCGTGCTCATGCGGATGGCGGATACGGGGCATTCAGGGATTTTGCCGAGTGGCTTCTCAGGCTCAGAAATTCCTGAGTCTGTTTTTTGTTTTATTAACATCGTTTCCGGACATTTTCAATAAAGAAAAGTGCGGTTCGTTTTATCCAGAGTAACGTAATGGCGGAAATTTCCATAAGGAACAGGAAAGTTGGGGATGGGCATCCCGTATTTGTAATTGCTGAAATCGGTATCAATCATAACGGCTCAATT
>CAILXE010000336.1 GCA_903838095.1 uncultured Chlorobiaceae bacterium | reverse complement strand
TATGCCTCGGTCTTTGCACCTGTTATTCCAAGCCTCGGAATTCTAGGGATTTTTCAGATTATTCCTGTTTATCTAACAGGCGGTCCCTCTTTATCCGCCCATCGCATCCTTCATCATATCCTTTTCTCCAGAGTGCTCTTTATTACTATTGTCAAAAGTTAAATTCTCCTAAACCCACTCCTCCGACATAATCTCACCCCGCAGGCCGACAAGCACTTTTTTAACCGGCACTTTGCGACTCGCATGACGAAGCGCTTCCAAAACAATAGACATTAAACCACCACAGCAGGGAACCTCCATAATTGCCACCGTAATCGTATTGAGACGAGCCAAATCAATCATAGCAGTAAGCTTCTCAACATAAATTTCCATATTGGAATCAAGTTTAGGGCAAGCAATAGCCAAACTTTTTCCGCGCATGAAGGATGAGTGAAAATCAGCTACAGCAAAGGCGGTGCAATCTGCCGCAAGCAAGAGATGTGATCCCTGGTAACAGGGCGCCTGGGGTGAAACAAGATGAAGCTGAATCGGCCACTGGCGCAAGGCACTTTCGGGACTCCCAGAAGGGGTTGATGCACACTCTTGTTTCTCACTGAAATCCAGCATCCGACTTCCGGGACATCCTCCTTCATGATATTGTTTTTCAGCATGCTTTAGACCAGTTACATTTTTCAAGGGATTGGCAAGAGAATGCTCTTCAAGGTATTCAAGCGCCTGATCGAAAAAAACGCTTTGACCATGATCAGCAAGGTGCTGAAGATGGGCAGCAATAACATTCGAGCCACCAGGAACAATACTTTCACGCATCACCCGTTTTTCATCATAAGATTCAGCCTCTCGTAGTTCTATCTTCATTGCTCCAGTTGGACAATACCCAAGGCATGCGCCAAGACCGTCACAAAATAGATCACTGATCAACCGGGCTTTTCCATCAATAATCTGCAAAGCGCCTTCAGGGCACCCCGGAATACAATCTCCACAACCAGTGCACCTCTTCTCATCTATTGTAATTATCTCTCGTTTCATCAGCTCATTACCCCCGTTTGTCGTGTTTGAGAGTCTGGTGCTTCTCCATCTTTCAGGACAGACCTCATATTGTCTTCAGCTCTGAGCGTCCGGAGAAGTTTCCCTATCGTTACCTTTTCAAATTCGTTATTAACCACCTCTTCAATCCTCATGATTTCATGACGAAGCACGCATCGCGAACGATTGGCACAAATCTGCTTCCGAAACATGCACTCCGACACCTGCACCGTCCCCTGAAAAATTTCAATCAACTGCCTGACTGGAATCTCGTCAGGAGCTTTTGCCAGCATAAACCCGCCCTGAACCCCCTCCTTCGAAACTATCAAGCCATGGCGAATCATCTCCTGCAACACACCTCGAAGAAACTGATAGGGCATATCCTGCTCAAGCGCAATTGACTTGGCTGATACATAACTTCCCTTTTTTGCCCCAAGCATCAAGAGAGCTCGTATGGCGTAATCCGTTTTTTTTGTCAATACTTTCATAATGTTTCTTAATTGATATCAATATAGTATCAGTTTAACCAAAAACAAATTTTTTTTACTCAACTCACTCAGAAAGATATCTCGTAATAAAACACCCTTATGCTTTCGCTGAGAATAAAGAGCGTGAAATCAATAAAAAAATGGTAATGTGTTGCTACACACCGCTTGATGATGATTGTCAATTCATGTTATCAGAAGGAAAGTTATTCATGTCTTCAAGAAAAATGTCACCGCTGCATCCCGGAACGGTTTTAGTTGAAGAGTATCTGAATCCTATGAAGATCACCGAAAAGAGAGTCGCAGAGGATATTGATATCCCGGCTTGGCGCATCAGCGAAATCATTGCAGGGAAACGGAGTATCACCGCCGAAACCGCACTGCGACTCGCTCGTTATTTCAGCACACCACCCCAATTCTGGTTTGGGCTCCAGATGGATTACGATCTTAAAGTCGCCCTGAACAATGAAGGCGAAAATATTGAACGTGAGATACAGGCCTTTGATGAGTCAAGATCATAGCTCTTCTGACTTGCCATTGATTTCTTCGTTTTCGGCATCAGCGGCAAAGTTTGCCGGTATCTGACGATTTACCTTGGCGCCAAGTCTTCGAATCTCTTCGACCCTGCTGACAAGATTACCTCTTCCCTCTTTGATGCGTTTCAACGCGAGATCAAAAGAATCTGACACTCCAGAAAGCTTTTTGCGCGCATCTGCCATTGCATCAAAAACCAGAAGAACCTGATCGTATATTTTGCCCGCTTTTTCAGCAATAAGCTCGGCATTTCGATTCTCATTTTCCCGTCGCCAGATCTGGGCGATAAGCTTCAGGGTGATCATCAATGTGGCGGGCCCGCACAAAACAACGTTTTTCCCGGCAAGATCATACATCAACTCAGGGTCAGCCTGCATGACCGCCTGCCATGCCGGTTCGAGAGGAATGCACAGAATGACAAAATCAAGTGTCCTGTTGCCGCCAATGTCACTGTACTCTTTTGCCTGCAATTCGGCTATATGGCGACGAACCGACTGAACATGATCATTCAGCGCGGGCTGGCGTTGCTCATCTTCATCAAGGCTGCAGAATCGTTCATAAGCTGTCAGTGAAACTTTTGAATCAACAATGACCGCTTTGTTGCCAGGGAGCAAAACCAGAAAATCTGGACGTTTGAGCAATCCATGCTCTGTACGAAAACTCTCCTGGGCTATATATTCCCGCCCTTTTTCAAGTCCTGATGCCTCGAAAACCCTCTCAATAATCATCTCACCCCAGTCGCCCTGCTTTTTCGATTCTCCCTTGATTGCCCGTGCAAGCATGTTCGCTTCATCGCTTACTCGGCCGCTGAGTCTTTGCAGTTGGCGCACCTCTTCGATAAGCTGCCCGGAAAGTACCGTATCTGTATCATGTACCTCTTCAATTCTTTTGCGATAGGCATCAAGCTGTTCTCGCAGTGGCTGCAAAAGAGCCTCAAGACGATCCCGGTTTTCCTGACCGAGTGCCTTTCCCCGTTCTTCAAAAATCCTGTTGGAAAGGTTTTCAAACTCGATTTTCAGTCGCAATTCCGTCTCCTGCATCATTGTTGTTTTTTCTGCAGTGCTGCGTTGCTCATTACTGATATCTGCTTCAAGCCGAGCCTGGCGAATCTTCAGCTCTTCAAGTTCCTGAGATTTCGACTCAAGCCGCATTGCCATGGCTCGGCTTTCCTCTTCAACACTTCGAAGCCTCTGCTGCTCGGCTTTAAGGGGAGCATCACGAATAATGCGGTATACCACAAAACAGAGCAGGACAAGAAGAACAAAGAGAATTGGTAATAAAAGGGCTTCAATCATAATTTGAGAAGCAGATAACATTTGAAAAGAATAACTTTTTTCTTACCTTAAAAGCCGCTGTAATGGCGAAGTGGCCGAGTGGTTAGGCAGAGGTCTGCAAAACCTTGTACAGCGGTTCGAGTCCGCTCTTCGCCTCATATCAAATAAGAAAGCCTGCTTCGTGCAGGCTTTTTTATTAACAAAAGAGCATTTATCCAATCTTTTCCGCACCAGTAATAATTGCCTTGACCAGCTTGCTTATCGTCTCTTCATCCATAAGCACAGGAATATTCAGGCAGATGCTGCTACGAAGCATGATACCTGTTTTTGGCCAACGAGCTTCAAGATCAATATTGCTGTACTGATCATATTCTCCAAGAAGGTGCCCCCAAACACCGGCGAAATGCCAGTCAAGAGCTTCCGGAAGGATCTTGGTACCAAAACCATGCTCTGTCAGGTGCGCTTCAAACTGCAATGCCGCTTCACGATCCCTGAGCCTGAAAATAAGGGTATCCCCCTGTGCACCAGCTTCATCGTTGAAGGGACGAAGAATAATGTTGTCAAGGTGGCGGATTGCATCCTTGATTTTCTTTTTGTTTTCCCTTGATCTGGAGAGAATAGTCTCAATTTTGGAAAGCTGGGCCAGACCTATGGCCGCAGTGACTTCGCTGAGACGTAAATTCAGTCCTTTGGATCTTCTTGGATCCTTGCCTCTGGGTAAACCCGGCAGATGCATGTGACCATGATCGGAGAACTCGGCTGCCCGGTCATAGATCTCTTTATCATTGGTAACAATAATGCCGCCCTCACCAGTGTGAAGTGTTTTTCCGGCATCAAACGAGAACGACGCAACACGACCAAACGTGCCAAGCTTCTGTCCCTTGTATGATGCACCAAGAGCCTGCGCAGCATCCTCAATCAGAATCAGGCCATGTTTCTTGCAGAGCGCCACGAGTTCATCCATTTTCGGAGAAGCCCACATTGGAATAGCAACAACTGCTTTGGTTGCCGGAGTGATTGCCTTTTCCACTTCAACCGGATCAAGATGATAGGTTTCATCAAGTTCAACAGGCAC
>CAILXE010000335.1 GCA_903838095.1 uncultured Chlorobiaceae bacterium | reverse complement strand
AGCTTCAGCTTTTTTTGCGCAGCCAACGAAAGAGACTGAGCTTAAAAGAAAGAGGAAAATGAAAAGTTTTTTCATTGCTATGATTATTTTTGTTGTTTGATAATTGACAGCTTCATCAGCTCTCGAATAATAAAAAAAAACAGAGACTTTTCAAAAGCCTACTGCAAGGCGGAATATGCAAAAAATTTCCACATCCCTTCCTTAATAAATGATTTTTTTATTCAACAAGCAACTCTAATTCAGCTTTTTCAAGCTCATGGAAGTTGAGGTATTGATAAATGCCTTCTTCCTGACCACCAGAAAGATACCGGCTGAAAATCTCCATATATTCATCCTTGTTCGGCAAATGACCAAGAAGAGCGCATACTGCCGCAAGCTCCGCCGAACCAAGATAGACCTGCGCGCCATCTCCCAGCCGGTTATCAAAATTCCTTGTGCTTGTTGAAAAAACCACAGCATTATCAGCTACTCTTGCCTGATTACCCATACAAAGAGAACATCCTGGTTGTTCAATCCGGGCTCCTGATGCACCAAAAACTGAATAATAGCCCTCCTCAATGAGTTTTTTCATGTCCATCTTTGTAGGAGGCACAATCCAGAGTTTGACCGGCACAGCCCCTTTATTTCTTAAAATTTCACCGAGAGCCCGGAAATGACCAATATTTGTCATGCAGCTTCCAACAAAAACCTCATCAATGACTTTCGGAGTTTTGTCATCAACAAGCACCTCGCTGAGCGTCTTGACATCGTCAGGATCATTGGGGCAGGCAAGAATCGGTTCTGTAATTTTTCCCATATCAATCTCAATAACTGCGGCGTACTCGGCATCAGCATCTGGAGCCAGAAGAACAGGATTGTCAAGCCACTCCTGCATCTTGCCTATTCGACGTTGCAAGGTATCAGGATTGCCATATCCATCCTCAATCATCTGCTCAAGCAGTTTAACATTGGAGCTGAGATATTCAATGACAGGCTCTTTATCCAGTCGCACTGTACAGGCCGCTGCACTCCGTTCTGCAGATGCATCACTGAGTTCAAAGGCCTGTTCGACCTTGAGTTTCGGCAAACCCTCAATTTCAAGAATTCGTCCGGCAAAAACATTCTTTTTGCCTTTCTTTTCTACGGTCAGCAATCCGCGTTTGATGGCCACATAAGGAATCGCATTAACCAGATCGCGCAGGGTAATCCCCTTCTGCAACTCACCCGTAAAACGAACAAGCACCGACTCCGGCACATTGAGCGGCATAGTTCCGGTAACACCGGCAAAAGCTACAAGACCAGACCCCGCAGGAAAAGAAATACCAACAGGAAAACGTGTATGGGAATCAGCGCCGGTACCAAGCGTATCAGGCAGCACCATACGATTCAACCAGGTATGAATCACCCCATCACCAGGTTTAAGAGCAACACCACCCCTGCTCATGATAAAATATGGCAGGCTTCTGTGCAGCTTTACATCAGTTGGTTTCGGATAGGCCGATGTATGACAAAAACTTTGCATCACGAGATCGGCACTGAAGCTCAACGCAGCAAACTCCTTAACCTCATCACGCGTCATTGCTCCAGTCGTGTCCTGCGAACCAACCGTCAGTGTCTCAGGCTCAACGTACATACCAGGACGGACTCCGGAAAGTCCACAAGCTTTACCTATCATTTTCTGGGCAAGCGTATAACCTTTTCCGGTGTCCTCTGGCTGATCGGGACTGAGAAAATAATTATCCGCACCAAGACCCAGCACTTTTCTTGCCTTTCTGGTCAGCGTCCTTCCGATAATCAGGGGAATACGCCCACCGGCACGCACCTCATCTTCAATGGTATTTGGAGCAAGCTCAAAACGGGAAACAACTTCGCCATTCTTCACGATTGTTCCGTTGGACAAATCAACATCAATGACATCACCCATTTCCAGAGCAGCCACATCAGCCTGAATCGGCAGCGCACCAGAATCCTCGGCTGTATTAAAAAAAATCGGGGCAATGATACTTCCGATTATAACACCAGCGGTTCGTTTATTCGGCACAGCAGGGATGTCATTGCCAATATGCCACTGAACCGAGTTGATTCCTGATTTTCGGCTTGATCCTGTACCCACAACATCACCGACATAGGCAAGGGGGTAGCCTTTCGTTTTCAGGTTGGCAATTGTTTGAATCGGATTGGCAATTTTCGCACCAAGCATACAACGGGCATGAAGCGGAATATCACTGCGGGTAAATGCCTCGCTTGCTGGCGAAAGATCGTCGGTATTGGTTTCACCTGGCACCTTGAAAACCGTCAGTGTCATTTTTTCTGGAAGAAGTGGCTTTGAGGTAAACCACTCAGCCTCTGCCCACGATTTGAGTACCTCTGCTGCATAATGGTTGATTTTCGAAAGTTCTACCACGGCATCAAAAAGATCATAAACCAGAAGAGTCTTTTTTAACATCGCCGCAGCCTCGCTGCATATTGACGGATCATTATGACTGAGCGCATCCACTAAAGGCTTGACATTATAACCACCAAGCATCGTGCCAAGAATTCTGACCGCTTCTGTATTACTGATCACCGAACAGGATACCTCTCCTTTAAGAATACCATCCAGAAATGCTGCTTTTTCAAAGGCGGCATCATCAACACCCGGACTGATATGCTCAATGAATAACTCAAGCAGATATTCCTTTTCCTCTACAGCCTCCTGTTGAAGCAGTCCAACAAGTGAGCGCGCCTGTTCAGCGGTTAAAGGTAACGGTGGAATGTTAAGTTTCGCACGCTCTTCGGTATGCGCACGATATTGGTCTACAAGACTCATAAAGTCAATCTCCCTATTGTTTATGGGTTGGGTGAAACAAATATGCCGAGCAAAAAAAATGATGGTACATCCAGCCTTCCGTCAGGCAATAAGCAGTGCATTTAATAATACCATAACCGCCTTTTAAAAAAAAGAATCGGCCTCTTCAAAACCCCTTTGACGCCTCAGTTTTTCAGGCAAAACACTAATGCCACCAATTTCTATAAGGAAGAAATTACAAAACAAAGATTATTCAACACAACGATTTAACAAATCAGCATGCTGTCTCCGTAACTGAGAAATAAATATCCATGTTCAAGCGCTTCCCTGTAGGCATGACGCAGGTTATCAGTGCCTGCATAAGCTGCCGTAAGCATTAATACGGTTGAACGAGGAGCATGAAAGTTCGTCAGAAGCGCATCAATGATCCTGAACTGATAACCGGGATAGATAAAAATATCAGCTTCACCGGTTAACGAATCTTGTCCAGAAAAATTCTGAAGATGCTCCCCCGCATGTTCAAGCGCTCTCGTAACGGTGGTGCCAACAGCAATAACCCTGCCTCCTGAGGCTTTTACCTTGTTAATTTTTTCAACGCTTTCTGACGGAATAGAGTAAAACTCACGGTGCATGACATGTTCCTGAAACGACTCCACCCGAATGGGCAGAAATGTACCAAGACCGACATGCAAAGCGAGTGTTGCAATCTCAATACCCTTATTGGTTATTTTATTGATAATCTCCGGAGTCATGTTCAGCGATGCAGTAGGAGCTGCCACAGAACCCGGTAATTCGGCAAACACCGTCTGGTATCGTTCCCGATCTATCTCTTCCGCATTTCTTTTTAAATATGGAGGAATCGGCACATCTCCAAACTGTTCAAAAAGGCTTGCCAACACTCCCCCGTTCTGCATCTCAATGCGGGCAATCCCGTCATTCACAATATCAACAACGAGCAATTCATGACCATGAGCCTGAAGTCTATCGCCCTTCTTCAGCCTTCCGCGATAGAGAACCATGCTTTGCGGCTCCCTGTGTTTTTCCAGCAGCATCAACTCAATCTTTGCGCCGGTAGACTTTACGGCAAACATTCGTGCCGAAACAACCTTTGTATTGTTTATGACAAGCAGATCGCCTTTTTGAAGAAAAGCATCTATGCCGGCATAAGACGTATGTGTTATACGACCAGAGCTGCGATCCATTGCCAGAAGACGAGTTGAACCACGCTCCAAAGGCGGATATTTAGCTATCTTTTCCTCAACAAGAGGGTAATCAAAATCATCGACTCTCATAACGTTTTCAATCTTTCCCTGATAGCCTCGGCATGAGCCTGAAGCCCTTCATGATCTGCAAAAGCAGCAATTTTTTCCCCACAACGAGACAACTGATGTTTTGAATAGGAGATAATCGACGTATGCTTGACAAAGTCACGGACAGAAAGTGGCGAAAAAAACCGGGCCGTACCACTTGTTGGCAACGTATGGTTTGGGCCCGCGTAATAATCACCAACAGTTTCGCAAGAGTATCCCCCCATAAAAATAGCGCCGGCATGGTGAAGAAAGGGAAGAATATCCCAGGGATGATCGACATGAAGTTCCAGATGTTCAGGAGCGATCATATCAGAAACCTCACAGGCCTCTTCAAGCGACCGGACAAGAACAATGGCTCCGTTATTCCGCAGAGAGGTGCTGATAATGTCTCGCCGAAGCATTGAGGCCAAACGAGCTTCGGCACAATCCCTTACTTTCGCTGCCAACTGCTCAGAATTGGTGATCAATACCGCAGAGGCATCAGGATCATGTTCAGCCTGTGCAAACATATCAAGCACGATAAAGTCAGGATTGGCCGATTCATCCGCAATAATAACAACTTCAGATGGACCCGCGATACTGTCAATAGCAACGTGACCAAATACCTGCTTTTTGGCAAGCGCAACGTATTTATTTCCAGGGCCGGTAATGATATCAACCTTTGGAATAGTTTCCGTTCCATAAGCAAAAGCGGCTATTGCCTGGGCGCCACCAAGCTTGTAGACTGAATGGATACCGGCAACCGCCGCAGCGGCAAGAATATTGGCACTGACTTCGCCTGAAGCATCACAGGGAGTGGTTATAAAAATATCTTTTACCCCGGCGACTTTCGCCGGTGCTGCATTCATCAGCAGTGATGACGGATAAGAAGCCTTTCCTCCCGGCACATAGAGCATCGCTTTTTCCATGGGAGTCACCCGCTGACCAAGCACCACACCACCATCAGCTTCATAAAAAAAACTTTTTTCCACTTCATGCTGATGAAACCGGACAATATTGGCATACGCCTCTTCAAGCACGGCAAGAAAAGCGGGATCTGCATTTCTGTATGCCTCATCTATGGCATCGGGAGAAACCTGCATTGTCGACAACCGGATACCCTGAAACCGTTCGGTATAGTCCAGCACTGCACGATCTCCCTGCTGGCGGACTTGCTGCAGAATCTCATCAACCGCAGAATGGACAGAAAGATCAAAGGTAACGCTCCTGCTTAATTGCTTTTTCAGGGCTGAACGCTCTTCAGCAAAAGAATAAACGTGTAACACTTTTAACTGATTATGGATTATTTGAGAGAAGCGACAACTGTAGAATAATTTAGTGAATGGCTACGATTATCGAAATTCGGCTTCACAGACTGAAAACAAAAAATCAGCAAAAAAACATGGCTGTATTGGCCTCTTTTCATTTGAAAAAAAAGTTCCATTAACTACCTTATGGGTTCAGTTTAAACCTTGGAATATAGCCTCAATCCGCTCCATTCCAAGCCACTATGACTATAGCCTAACGAACCATGTTAACATGAGCTTTTTCAATAATCTGTTCAGGGATATCGCCATTGATCTCGGTACAGCAAACACTTTGATTTTTATCCGGGGAAAGGGTGTAGTATTAAATGAACCTTCGATTGTCGCCCGAGAACGAAATACAGGAAAAATTGTGGCTATAGGGCACGAAGCCCTTCTTATGCATGAAAAAACCCACCCAGGCATTGTCACTATCCGGCCTTTGGCGAATGGTGTCATTGCTGACTACGAGGCAACTGAAGAGCTGATCAAGGGATTGATCAACAAAACCAAAACGCAGTTTTCATTTGGTATTCGCCGAATGGTTATTGGTATTCCTTCAGGCATTACCGAAGTAGAAAAAAGGGCGGTGCGTGACTCTGCTGAACATGTTGGCGCCAGAGAGGTCTATCTGGTCACAGAGCCAATGGCTGCGGCTATTGGAATCGGACTTGATGTTAAAGAACCAATGGGCAATATGATTGTCGATATCGGAGGAGGAACGACAGAAATTGCCGTTATTTCTCTTGGAGGCATTGCATCAGGCGAATCTCTTCGTGTCGCCGGCACCGATATTACAAACGCTATAGTCCGCCACTTCCGCAAAGCTTACAACCTCGCCATCGGTGAACGTACTGCCGAGGACGTCAAGATAAAGATTGCCTCAGCCTACAAACTGGATAAAGAGATGACACTGATGGTCAGAGGCCGAAATCTTGTCACAGCTCTGCCTGAAGAGCGGGAGGTCAACTCAGCCACCATCCGTGAAGCCATTGCCACTCCGATCAGCCAGATCATCACATCGATCAAAAAAAGCCTTGAGGTAACAAAACCGGAACTCTCTGCTGATATTCTTGACCGCGGGCTCTTTCTCGCCGGGGGCGGATCGCTTATCAAAGGAATTGATAAAAGGATCAATGAGGAGACGAAACTGGCTGTCCATATCAGCGAAGATCCTTTGACTGCTGTTGCCAGAGGCACGGGGGAGGTACTCGAAAACCTTGAGAAATACCGATCCGTCCTTTTGACGACGAAACATTACTGACCGGGGGAACTCAGAGCCAGCTATACCCCATCCAGAAGCCTCGTATAAAAAGCTTCATACTGTTCAACAAGCAAGGCGGTCTCGTATCGCTTTGCCTGGAGAACAGAGGCCTCGGAACACTCGCGCCAGTGGTTATGGTCTGAAAGAAGAAGAAGTGCTTTTTCTGTCATCCCCTCAATATCCCCTGGAGGGAGCAGATATCCGT
>CAILXE010000334.1 GCA_903838095.1 uncultured Chlorobiaceae bacterium | reverse complement strand
TGTTCTGCAGGCGCTTGCTATCTTGGATAAACAGCCACGGGGCGTGGAGCGTTGTTTGCGCCAGGTTGCCGATTATTCGATGCCTAATGTTTCGGACAAGGTGGTCAGGATTATGCACAGTTATACTGATTATGTGAATCGGGTGGTCTGGAAAAAATACTGAGTGATGCGTATTGCTCTTATTGCTGATGCATATCCCCCAATGCGCTCTTCCGGGGCGGTGCAGTTGCGTGATCTCTCTAAAGAGTTTTTTCGGCAGGGCTTTTTGACGACAGTGCTGATTCCTTCTGCTGAGTTGGAGGTGCCATGGTTGCTTGAAGAAATGAATGGGGTGCAGGTTTTGCGCTTGAAAGCTCCTAAAACAAAAGATATTGATTATGTACGGCGGACAGTAGGAGAGTTTTTGATGCCGTTCATGATGTTACATAACCTCCGTAAAAGCCCCCTGGCGAACGTAAAATGGGATGGGGTCGTCTGGTATTCTCCGACCATTTTTCTCGGACCGATTGTAAGTGTCTTGAAAAAGGCGAGTAAGTGTCGGAGCTATTTGATCATTCGGGATATTTTTCCGGAGTGGGCGGTTGATATGGGGTTGCTCAGTCGTGGGTTGGCCTACGGCTTTTTTAAAGCAGTAGAGCGTTATCAGTATTCTGTGGCGAATGTTATTGGTGTGCAAACGTTGGCAAATCTCTCCTACTTTGATCATTTGATGCAGAGGGATAAACAACGAGTTGAGGTTTTGCAGAACTGGCTTGCTGATGAACCGGATACAGGGTGTAGTATCGTTGTTGGAGAAGGGTCTTTGGCTGGCCGAAAAATATTTGTCTACGCAGGGAACATGGGTGTGGCACAAGGAATAGATGTTCTTCTTGACCTGGCCGAGAAATTGCAGGGCAGAAAAGATATCGGTTTTTTGTTTGTCGGTAGAGGTCATGATGCCGAGCGACTTCAACGCAAAGCAAAAACGTCAAGGCTGAATAATGTAGCATTTTATAACGAGATTGATCCTAAGGAAATCCCTGGACTTTATGCTCAGTGCCACATAGGATTGGTCGCTCTTGATCCAAGGCACAAAACACACAACATACCCGGCAAGTTCCTTTCATATATGCAATGTGGTCTGCCTGTTCTGGCAACAATCAATCCCGGTAATGATCTGGAAACTCTTATTAACACTGAAAGAGTAGGACGAGTTTGTAGTAATTCATCAGTTGATACCCTGCAACGACAAGCCGAGGAGTTGATCAACGCTATTGCTGTCGATCCTGAAATAAGTTCTCGGTGCAAGTCGCTCTCAGCACGACTTTTTTCTCCCGAAATCGCCGTTAATCAGATTATTTCTGCCCTTCGCTCGAAGTAGGGGGTGTAGGTGATATTGAGTAGTGACTTCAGAAAGTTGGTTGTTTAGCTGCTCAGTTGCAGTAACTTTCTTGCTATTCATGGGAGCTGGAACGCGAGTGTTCAAAAACGGGGTACTAAACGATTTCAATAGATTTTATACAGGTAAAAACCTATACAGTATGGCAAATAACGCATCTTCTCATCATCATCATCGTCGTC
>CAILXE010000333.1 GCA_903838095.1 uncultured Chlorobiaceae bacterium | reverse complement strand
TATATAGAAAATTAAATTTGGATAAAAAATAAAGGCTGTGAACACGGGGTTCACAGCCTTTTGTCTGCGCGATTATCTTTCTTTCACGCAGTAATATGCAACCAAAACTTTTGAGTTGCTTTTCATCCTCACCAGAGGACGGAACATGTGCTGATTTTTCACAGCCACTTGCGGCCCGCCGTCAATGACCGAGATTGGGGAATCCCAATCCTTGTCTTTGAACTGGAAGTCCGCATCCGGGTAGGTCTCCAACTCCGTCCTGAAGTTTTCAGGGACAAAGATAGGTAACTCCACCCAGTCGGTTCCAACCGTAACATATCCCTTATTCTCCTTTGTGGGGAGTGTGGGGGCCACTGGCACAGCAGCAGGAGTAGCGGTATGCATTGAAGCAACCGTTTCCACTGCCGCTTTGAGCGCACCTTCGGATCCACCGTGACGATGCTTCAGGTATGCGATGTAGACAATGATCAACACCACAATAACTCCGATAGCAACCGACCTGATGAACCCTAGGTCGTTCGATGCTTCCTCAGCCGGAATGAACGCACTCGATCCGTCCGGCGCAACCTCCGCTTTTGGGGCAGGTCTGTCACCTGACGGTGTATCTGATCTTTTTTTATTTCTGTCTTTGGCCATAATTTTCCTTTCAGCTTCGAGTTTCGGTTATTGGCACAATGCTGACACTTCTGATGCCAGGCGGCAGATCGAAGATCTGTCGCGTCACTGTTGCCGGTTTTTCTTTGCCTGAGCTAGTTTCAACCATGTTGGCTGCAATATCAGGATGGACACCTGCTTGGGTGTACTTCTTGATTGCTTCAGCCTGGCTTGCTGCGATCGTAGTTGATTGAAATGCATTGAGAAGATCTTTCTCAAGTTCAATTTCACATAATGGGTCTCCAGTTTGGAAACCGATCTCAATCTCAGCGTCAATGACTTCACCAGCCCCACCATAGAGGCTGTTAAACTTCTTTTGCAGTTCGCCCATCGGCCTGGAATTTCCAGGTGTTGGGTCACCAATAGGAATGATTTGTTCATACAACGCAGCGGTATCTTTTAGCCGCGCGCATTCGCCTTGAAGGAACGAGGAAAAGTTCCTCGTATACCTCTCGATCGCCTGCTTTTCAGTATGGCGAGCGAGATTAATCAAGGCCACATCACTATTGATTACGAACAGGACAGTCCACCATTTAATTTTGTGGACAGAGTTATCCTGAAGTTTAATCGTCAGAGTTTCTCCAATTCCTATCGACCTTTTCAGGTAAATAGCTTTTCCTTCGATAGGTTTCTCGAAGGGTGTTTTACCAGTTAACTTCGGACCGCGAACAACACGCATTGTGTTTGTTTCTTGGAGCTTGGTTAACTGTTTATTGGTGTGTAACTCTTCAGCCGCAGTCATGCCTTTTTCAAGCACGAATACGAAGTTGGCCTGAGGCCAAATGAACCACTGACTCCTGACCTTTGGGTTCAGGCCAAGGACCAGGCACCAACTGATGATGCCGAGTCCGAATGATAGGATGATATCCGTGCCTAACACGAGGTATATCCCGAGTCCAATTGCTGCGGCAATAATCAATTGCCACATAATGCTTCTCTGCAGGTATTTGTCTTTCATAATTCCTTTCTACCTCCCAGATAGGGAAGTTTTGTTGTTGTTTTATTCGTTTTTCAACGAACTGTGAGCTGGTACTATTATAGCATAAAATAATGCTGATTGTCAAGCCTAATATATGGCCTATAATATGGCCAAAATAGCATAAAATTATTGTATAAAAAAATCCTGCCCCAAGCTTGTAAGCTCAGTGCAGGATGTTGATTTTTTGTCAGATTTTACGGTCTGACCAGGATCACATCGAATGTCACGGGTTCCGCGTCATTCGAATAGAAACTGACTTCTTTGTATTGCTTTAGGCACTCGCCGGGGGCAATAGCAACGTTGTCGCCGTTATGTTTGGTGCCACGGGCGACGATGTTCGCTCCATGCTTACCAAAGTTGGCCTTGAAGGACCAGCCCGGCAATTTTTGGAACACGATCGTCTGATCGGGACCCAAAACAAACGAGGCACACGGTTGATTCGGACCAAAGTCTTCGGGGATCCGATAGACTTTGAAGTTATTCTTCTCCAGCTTTTTTGGTGCCGGGTTTGAACACTTC
>CAILXE010000332.1 GCA_903838095.1 uncultured Chlorobiaceae bacterium | reverse complement strand
GTATGGATGGGAAAAACGGACACCAGCCATGGCAGCTAAACTATCCGATCATATTTGGTCGACTCAGGAGTGGATTTCGTACCCAGCGCGACCGTGTATGTCAACGTGAGGCACGACCAATAATCCGTTAATTATTTCCACCGGTATTGGTGATTTTAAGTTTTGACACAGTCTGGGCCAAGAGGAGACAGACAGAGGTTTCCAGTGGACGACTGGTTAAACTTGAAAAGCTGTCATTCAGAGACCGCCAGTGATCGGCACCCATTCATGCATTGAGCCATCCTGATGCAACGACATACACGGTAATGAGTGCGTTCCTTGCGCTTGCTGTGTACCCTGCGTTTGGCCTTCTTGGTCACCAGTTTCGTATCCTGTAGCCAATTTTAACCTAGTACAGCGCATCGCAAATAAAACGAATAATTATTTTCAATAAGTCATTAATTTTGCACATGTTAATTGTCGGTGTAATTAACGGCGCGTTGTACTAGGTGTAACTTCGCCTCCTGCCATCGCGTTTTTACCATGCCTAAAAGTGTTTGACGATAATGAATTGGGTCTGTTATAAATTATTTGTATCCCCCCAATAAAAAAAATGGAATGATTTATGTTGTTCAATATAGTATCTTTTGTTGTTAGCTGTGTTTTGATTTTGGCTTATTATCTTTATTTAGGCCGACAGTCTCGACGAGCTCCAGGTTCTAGAGTACATGCGCTAAATGCCAAAATTCGGGCTCGTTGGGTGTATAGGGTTATGAGTAGTGGCAAGATGGATATTCTTGCCATTCAAACCATACGCAACTCTCTGATGGCTGCCAACTTTATGGCTACAACAGCTGTATTGTTGATAATTGGAATACTGAATTTAAGCGACAAAATTGGCACATGGACACAGGAATCTCAATTTTCCTTGTTAACTAATAACGTCTCTGCAGAATTATGGTACTTAAAGATAGCTTTATTAGTATTGGACTATGCAGTTGCCTTTTACTGTTTTTCGATATCAATTCGATTCTTTAATCACGTAGGATATATGATTAACCTAGGTTGCGATATTCAGATTGAAGAAACGATTTTTAAACAAACCTGCGCCTATCTTAATAGAGCGGGGAGTTCCTACATGTATGGTACTCGAGCCTTCTTTTTTAGTTTGCCAGTCATTATGTGGTTTTTCGGCCCGATCTTTTTGATCCCGGCGACGGTTGCGCTTATAGCAGGCCTTGCTGTGCTCGATAAAGTCCAAAAATGCGATCTTTCTGAAGCGGACCGAGCGTTCATCACCGGTCAATCGGGTGAATGGTTGTAATGGAACGATTTATAAAAGCTTACTTAAGTAACTACCAAGGGGGTAAAAATGATAGAGCAATATTTTCCAAATGGTATAGGCCACTACTTGGCAGGTGGTTTAATGATTGGCGCGGCCGTTGGGTTGTTATTCATTACCACAGGCTTGAAAGGTGGAATGAGTACGGTATTTAGTTCGACGTGGTCCTTTGTCTCGAAAATCCCATTTTTTCAACAAGCGCGTTTTACAGAAAGTCGCTTATGGCGACTAGCGTTTGCTGCCGGACTGATTCTTGGTGGTTTAGCCTGGATGTTATTTTCTGGGTCGGGAACTTGGCAGACAGGTATACCATGGCGGCAATTGATAGTGGGTGGCTTTTTGGTCGGTTTCGGTGCTCGATTGAGCAATGGCTGTACTTCAGGACACGGTATTTGTGGTTTGGCGTCTTTTCAAATGCCTTCACTACTGGCTGTATTGACTTTCTTGGCCACAGGCATAGTAACCGCGCAATTAATGGTTCGAATCGGGGGTATGTAATGAATCCAATTCAATTGATCTGGGCGCTGATTTCAGGGGCGTTATTTGGCTTTGGTTTATCTTTATCGACAATGACCCATCCTGAGGTTGTGTTGAGCTTTCTTAGATTCACTGATTTTGGTTTATTGTTGGTCTTGGGTGGGGCTGTGACTGTGGCTACTCTTTGTTACCAGCTCGCACCACGATTGCTTGCTAAGCCACTATTTGGCGAGGTTTGGGGTAAATATCCTTCTGAGTTAAACACGCGCACCATTGGCGGTGCTGCAGTTTTTGGCATTGGATGGGGAATAGCCGGTGTTTGCCCCGGACCTGCAATAGCAGGGCTAGGAAGCGGCAACTGGCCGTTATTTTTAGTTGTTCTGGCAATATTTGCTGGAGCTTGGGTTCAGGGTAGATTTTTTGGTAGTTAAACTTAAACGCGAATTGAGCGCTAAAAGCATCAGCCCGCAACCGTTAAGAGCGGCAAAGCAGATTGAATTACCTATCCTGTATCCTTATTGTGAGACGTTCATATGATCTTTCAGCAGCTTTTCGATCAGAATTCCGGAACGTATACCTACCTCCTCGCAGACGAGAATACTCGCGAGGCGGTCATCATAGACTGCGTGTACGAGCAGCATGCACGCGACGCCGCGCTTATCCGTGAGCTTGAATTGAAGCTCGAGTACACGCTCGATACACACTGCCATGCCGATCATGTGACCGGCGCGTGGCTTATGAAGGCGGCATTCGGCTGTAAGAGTGGCCTCTCACCGGCCTACGGTGCGAAGAACGCGGATCTGTCGCTCATACACGGCGCTACCATTCGCTTCGGCGCCCAGTGCATTGAGGTGCGCGCGACCCCTGGGCATACGGATGGCTGTGTATCCCTCGTCACGGCAGATCGAAAGATGGTGTTCACCGGAGACGCGCTGCTCGTGCGCGGCGCAGGACGCACCGACTTCCAGCAAGGCAACGCACACCTGTTGTTCCGCTCGATTCGCGAGCAGCTCTTCATGCTCCCCGACGACTGCGTCGTCTATCCCGGACACGACTACATGGGGCGCACCTCGAGCACTATCGGCGTAGAAAAGCGACACAATCCCCGCATCGGCGGTGCAGCACGCGAAGAGGACTTTGTCGGTTATATGACCAACCTCAGCCTGCCGCACCCCAAACAGATGGCCATAGCGGTGCCCGCAAACATGCGCGGTGGTGAGCCCGAAGACGGCAAGGTGATCACGCCGCCCTCCTGGGGACCGATCGTGATCACTTACGCGGGACAGCCCGACATCGCTCCCGAATGGGTTGCGTTGCACCGGTCCGAAGTGCACGTGCTTGACGTACGACAGCGGCCTGAGCTCACCGGCGAGTTCGGCCATCTCGTAGGTGCACAGAACATCCCGCTCGACGAACTGCGGACGCGCGTGAAAGAAGTGCCCATCGACAAGCCCGTGGTAGTCGTTTGTCAGACCGGTCGGCGCTCCGCTCTCGCGACCCAACTCCTCGCCCATGCCGACGTCCTTCGCGTTGCGAACCTCGCGGGCGGAATGGTGGCCTGGCGCTCGCTCGGGCTTCCTGACGGTGCCGCGTAACATGAGGCGCTCGATGAATGTACCACAGTGGATCCCGCGCCCTGCCGATGCTGCTGGCCTTACGCTCGCCACGATTCTCGGAGCTGCATCCCTCGCGCTCGTGCGCGTGCTGCCGTCCTCCCCCTACGTCTCTGCTGTCTTGATCGCGCTCGGACTCGGTGCGGTCGTGCTTAACTCGCCGCTGCGCCGCATTTTTAAACTCGATATGCCCGGCACTGATCGCGAGCCTGACATCTACGCGCCGGGCTTGCGGTTCTGCGGCAAGTGGGTGTTGCGCCTTGGCATCATCGCCATGGGTCTCAAGGTACAGACGTCGTTCTTCGGTAGCGTGG
>CAILXE010000331.1 GCA_903838095.1 uncultured Chlorobiaceae bacterium | reverse complement strand
CGATCTCTCAGGAAAGCGTCTTACATCATCCAGAACTCCCTGCTGCAGGGCCTTAAGTGTTACTGACCGGTACATGGCACCGGTATCAATATAGGTATACCCAAGCCGCTGCGCCACTTTACGGGCTGTTGTACTTTTTCCGGATGCAGCCGGCCCATCTATAGCAATAATGATATGCTTTATCCTGATTCCTGATTTATGGAGCTGTTTTAATTTAGCCTGTTATTTTATAAAAAAAATTTGCTTTTTCCAAACATATTAGTTACATGTTAAAACCCTTGTTTCTCGGGCAAGCTTATTCCAACAAATCTTTTATTTATGTCACTTCGCTGCGGCATTGTCGGACTCCCAAACGTCGGAAAATCAACGCTTTTCAATGCCATCACGGCAAAACAGGCTGAAGCTGCCAACTACCCTTTCTGTACCATTGAACCAAATGTCGGAACCGTCCTTGTCCCGGACGAACGAATGCAGCAGATTGCCAATGTTGTAAAAACGCCGACGCTGGTGCCAGCCACTCTTGAAATTGTTGATATTGCCGGACTTGTCAAGGGTGCAAGCAAAGGCGAAGGACTTGGCAACCAGTTTCTCTCGCATATCCGGGAGGTTGATGCCATTGTTCACGTCGTCCGGTGTTTTGACGATGATAACATTATCCATGTTGAGGGAAGAATTGACCCGGCAGACGACATTGTTACGATTGAGACGGAGCTGATGCTGGCCGATCTTGACAGCATGGAGCGCCGCATTGAAAGGCTCAGAAAAAATGCCAGAAAAGAGAAAGAGCTTCTTCAGCAACTTGAGGTTGCGGAGAAAATTATCAGCGGCCTCAGCGCTGGCATTCCGGTACGGAAAATTCTTGACAGCCATGATGATCAGGTTATAGCACGGCAGTTCTTTCTTTTGTCATCGAAACCAATTCTTTTTGCTGCCAACGTGGCAGAAAGCGATCTTCCGGACGGCAACAGCTACACTGAAAAAGTTGCGGCCATTGCGGCGGCATCCGGTGCAAAAATGCTTGTCATCAGCGCAAAGACAGAGGCTGAAATTGCCGAACTGCCTGAAGAGGAGCGACCTGAATTTCTTGAGAGCCTTGGTCTGCATACGTCGGGCCTTGACCGCCTTATTAAAACTGCCTATGACCTGCTTGGGCTTCAGACCTATTTTACGGCTGGAGAAAAAGAGGTTCATGCCTGGACCATCCGCAAGGGTGCGGCCGCACCGGAAGCTGCGGGCGCCATTCATTCTGATTTTGAGAAAGGATTTATTCGTGCCGAAGTAATGTTTTACCGGGACCTGATTGAACTTGGTTCAGAGCAGAAGGTCAAGGTCGCCGGAAAGCTTCGCTCGGAAGGAAAAGAGTATATTGTCAAAGATGGTGATGTGATTGTTTTTCGCTTTAACGTATAGGCTTTAGTAATGGACAATGGATAATGGATAATGAACGATTCAAAATTGTCACATCTCCATTATCAACTGTCAATTGTCAATTGAACAATTGAATTCAGAAAACCCAATCGGAATTTTTGACTCGGGTATTGGCGGACTGACTGTTGTCAAGGCGATACAGGCGGCTCTGCCCTCTGAGCGTATTATCTACTTCGGCGATACCGCCCGGGTTCCGTACGGCCCGAAATCACAGGTTACCATCCGCAAATATGCGGCTGATGATACCGCCATTCTCATGAGGTATCAGCCGAAAGTAATTATTGTTGCATGCAACACGGTCTCTGCGCTTGCGCTTGATGTTGTTGAAAAATCGTGTGGACATATCCCGGTCATCGGAGTACTCAAATCCGGCGCTAAACTGGCCGTCGAATGGACAAACAACAAACGGATCGGGGTTATTGGCACCCAGGCAACCGTCTGTTCAAACGCATACGCCTGCGCCATCAATCAGCTTGATCCTGATATTGAGGTGATCTCACAAGCCTGCCCGCTGTTTGTGCCGCTTGCAGAAGAGGGCTTTATCAATCATCCTGTGACAAAACTGGTCGCTGAACATTATCTGGGCGAGATCAGAAAGCAGGAAATTGATACGCTGGTTCTTGGCTGCACACACTACCCGATTCTTCGCCAGGTCATCGAAGAGACCATTGGCGGCGGCATCCATATTATTGATTCGGCAGAAGCGGTTGCTTACAGAACCAGAGAGCTTCTCTCGGAGTCAGGTTTGCTCAATCGCTCCGGGAAAGCATCGGTGCCACACCTTCTTGTCAGCGATCTGCCTCAAAAATTCAGTATGCTCTACCAGCTTTTCATGGGCTCGGAACTCCCTGATGTTGACCTGGTGGAGGTATAACGTTGTAACGGTTAATGAAAGTGCACGGCATGAAAGTAAATCTCGACAGAACATCATCGGGTTTCTGCATTGGAGTACAGGGAACCATCAACGCCGCTGAAGAAAAGCTTCAGGAGCCGGGAGGATTGTACTCGTTCGGCGATGTCGTCCATAATGAGGTCGAGGTAAAGCGTCTTGAGCAGCTTGGTCTTGTCACGGTTGATGAAACTGCCTTCAAGGAACTCAACAATGCCCAGGTACTGGTCAGGGCTCATGGTGAGCCCCCCTCAACCTACAGGATAGCCAAAGAGAACAATCTGACCATTACGGACACCACCTGCCCGGTCGTCTCCAGACTTCAGCGCACCACGAGATTACTGTTTGAACTTGGCTACCAGATTGTCATTTACGGCAAACATACCCATCCGGAAGTTATCGGGATCAACGGCCAGTGCAACAACAGCGCCATTATCATCAAACATGCCGATCTCAGTGATCCGGAGGAGATAAAAGGTCTTGATCCGGCAAAAAAAACAGCCCTGATCTCCCAGACCACTATGGATGTGCCGGGATTTTATGAGCTGAAAGCAAATCTTGAAGCACGTTTTGCCGAGGCGCACTCCGCAGAAGCGGCCCCCTGGATGGCAATCCGGGATATTGACATTACCGCAGAGATGACCGGAGTCCTTCCTATGCCTGCCTATGTTTTCAAGGATACGATCTGCCGTCAGGTATCAAGCCGGAACCAGAAGCTGCATGACTTCGCTCTGGCCAATGAAGTGATCATCTTTGTGGCAGGCAAAAAAAGTTCAAACGGCCAGGTGCTGTATCATATCTGCAAGGAAGCAAACCCGCGCAGTTTCTTTATCGAAGATATTGATGAAATTCAGGAGAGCTGGATGAACGGCAACGACGGTCATGCCATCAGGAATGTCGGTGTCTGTGGCGCCACCTCTACACCCATGTGGCATCTTGAACAAGTGGCTCTCTATCTTGAAAAGAACTTCGCTCAGAAACACTCTTCACAACACAGCGAATGAATCAACTCTCACTGACAATCAACCGGCAGGCGGTTACTGCGGCGCCGGGCACATCAATTCTGGAAGCGGCAACTGCAGCGGGCATCGTTATCCCGACGCTCTGCTTTCATAAATCTCTTGAAGAGACTGGTTCTTGCTGGATGTGCATTGTGGAGATCAAGGGAAAAAACCGTTTTGTTCCGGCATGTGACACACCGGTATCGGAGGGGATGGTCATCGAAACCGAAAACGAGACACTCAATGCCATGAGGCGGCAGAGCCTTGAGAGAATCATTCAGGAGCATGACGGAGACTGCATGGGCCCCTGTGAAATCACTTGCCCTGCAGGATGCAATATTCCTGACTTTGTAGCAGCCATCGCGCAAGGTAACGATGAGCTTGCCATAGAGATTATCAAACAAACCATTCCATTGCCGGGTATTCTCGGCAGAATCTGCCCGGCCCCCTGCGAAGATGAGTGCAGAAGACATGGGATTGACGAGCCAGTTTCAATTTGTGCGCTGAAGCGTTATGCCTCGGACAGAGACAGCGAGAAAACAGATCGATTTATCCCTCAAATTCCCGGGAAATCAGGCAAAAAGGTGGCTATTGTCGGCTCAGGACCTGCCGGTCTTTCCGCCGCATGGTTTCTGCTGTGCAACGGACACGACGTGACTATTCTCGAAGCCAGCGCAAAGGGTGGCGGAATGATGCGTTATGGTATTCCCCGCTTCAGGCTGCCAGATGCGGTTCTTGAGAACGACATTGCAACCCTTGTTGATATGGGGCTGAAGTTCAGGTTCAACACCGCTTTCGGTCACGATGTCACGCTTGACACTCTTCGGGAGGATTTTGATGCCCTCTTTCTTGCCGTCGGAGCACAAAAGGCCGCCGCCATGAAGATTCCGGGTGAAGAGATGCCCGGTGTGATCAGCGGCATTGAGTTTCTTCGCAGCGCCGCAACTGGTGAACAACCTTGTCCCGGTAAACTGGTTGTGGTAACCGGCGGTGGCAACACTGCGATTGATGCCGCAAGAACAGCGCTTCGGCTTGGAGCATCGAACGTCACTATCCTTTATCGCCGTTCCAGAAAAGAGATGCCAGCAAACTCCCCTGAAATTCAGGAAGCTCTGGCTGAAGGCATACATCTTGTGGAGTGGGCCGCTCCAACGGCAATCAGGAGCATCAATGGAGCACTTGAAATAACCGCTATAACCATGCAGCCGGGTGCACTCGATGCCTCAGGACGCAGAAAACCGGTTCCGGTTGAAGGCTCGGAGTTCACCATAACCGCCGATACCATTATCTCGGCTATCGGCCAGCAGATTGATCCCGCTGTGGCTCAGACTGCCTGCATTGAGGTCGGACACTCCGGCGAACTGATCGTGAATCCAGATACCCTGCAATCAGAAATACCATGGCTTTTTGCCGGAGGAGATTGCGTCACAGGCTCAGATACCGCCATCCGCGCCGTTGAACAGGGAAAACGGGCAGCTCACGCCATCAACCTCTTTTTAAACGGTGATATGGTTACCGCTCCGAAAATTCTCTTCAATTCATCCTACGGAGCAAGAGACGAAGCCCCGGAGACCTTTTACCAGCAAAAAAATGCAGCTTCACGAGTGGCCATTCCTGAGTTATCTCCCTCAGTACGCACAAAAAGTTTTCATGAAGTGGTGACAGGTTATACCGAAGCTTTCGCCCGTCAGGAAGCAGAGCGATGCCTCCGTTGCAAATGCAACGCCATCAACGACTGCCGTCTGAGAGAACTTGCCTCTCGTTTTCTCCCCCATACAACCCAAAAGCATGACCATTCGGGATTTTACAAAGCTGAAAATGCCGAGATAAGAATGGAACGGGAAAAATGCGTTGACTGCGGAATTTGTGTGCGCATGCTTGAGGAGCGTGACCGCGTTGAAATTTCCATAATGACAGAAAGCTGCCCGACGGGAGCGCTGTCTGCACCTGTTGCTCCTTAATATGCTCTTGCTGAGACTCAACTGCCCGACTGATTTTACGTTTTGATCAAGTCTCAAACGTCATGATGACCTTTTTTTTCAACAGCTCCTGGTGGATAACGGTTGCGGCGGCTATGGCATTGGCATCCATACCCTCTCTGCTGAAATCACTGCGGATACTTCCCATACTCCTGATTCTTGCGCTCTGGGTGGCCGCAGTCATCATGATGGCCATACACGCTGGAATGGTTGCGGCTCTTGCCGGAGGCGCTATTTCACTGCTTTGGGGCTGTCTGCTCATGCTGCTTTCGCTGCTCTTTACCGGTGTGCGACAGATGGCAAAAAAACGTTATGGCTGACTCATCTCTGGATCTTGCCCGTCAAATCCGCAAAGAGGCCGCACGACTCGGGTTTGCTGCAACGGGCTTTTCTGCCCCGTTACCGCAATCGCTTTCCATGCAGCGACTTACAACAATGATTAACGAAAAGCGGCATGGTGAGATGAACTATATGGAAGCGCGTATGGTGGAGCGGGCCGATCCCTCTGTACTGCTTCCAGGGCTACGCACGATCATTTCAACCGCAATCAGCTATAATTACCCGCTGAAATATCAGGAGGGTGTTCCAAAAATATCGAAATATGCTCTCATTGATGACTATCATCATGTTGTCAGGGAAAAACTTGAAAAACTTCTTGCCGCAATAAAAATAATTGTGGGAGAACCTCTTGAAGCCCTTATCGCAGTTGACAGCTTACCCATTTTTGAAAAAAACTGGGCGGAAGATGCGAGCATCGGAAAAACAGGGAAAAATACTCTTCTGAAGGTACCCTCAGCCGGCTCCTATGTCTTTCTTGGTGAAATCCTTGTAAACAGGGAGATACGCTCCCCAGGCATAACGTTGCCAAATTTTTGCGGAAGTTGCAGCAATTGCCTTGAACACTGCCCCACCGGCGCATTTGTCGAACCGGGAAAAATTGACGCATCAAAGTGCATTTCCTACCTGACAGTAGAGCTGAAACGGGAATTTACCGCAGAAGAGGCCGCAATGATCGGCGACAGAATATTTGGATGCGACCTTTGCCAGGAGGTCTGCCCCTATAACCAGCAGGCCAGCATACCTGCCCATGAATCTTTTCGGGTGCGGGAAGAACTTGTCCATATCTCAACCGAACAACTACTGAACCTTTCCAGGTCAGGGTTCCGTGAGCTGTTTTATGGAACACCGGTTTTCCGTATCGGACTCAGGAGATTGAAACGCAACGCCCGGGCAGTTGCGGAAAATCTGAAAAGAAGCGGAAAAATGTCACCGGAATGAACATCTCGTTTGCCGGGGTTCGCTCCTCAAACTGAACCGCTACATGGTGAGTTGAGAAACGACCCCATGAGACAAACAGGGGTTTCAATGCTTGAAATGCCTCATGCCGGTAAAGACCATGGCAAGGTTGTTGGCATCGGCAGCTTCAATCACTTCGTTATCCCTGATAGAGCCGCCTGGCTGAATAACAGCGGTGACACCCGCTTCAGCAGCAGCAAGAAGACCATCGGCAAAGGGGAAAAACGCATCGGACGCAACAACAGAGCCCTTCAGGTCAAGGCCGACCTCTGATGCCTTCCAGCGTGCAATTTTGGAAGAGTCAACACGTGACATCTGACCAGCGCCAACCCCGAACGTCTGGCGGTTTTTGACATAGAGAATGGTGTTCGACTTGATATGCTTGCAGATTTTCCAGGCGAACATCATATCTGCAATCTCCTCTTCCGTAGGCTGGCGTTTGGTGACAACAGTCAAATCCTCTTTGGTAACAATCTGGTTGTCACGCTCCTGAACGAGCATCCCGAACGGGGTGGACTTGAACTCCCAGCCACCTTTAGGCAGCGGTTGTTTCTGCTGCACAAGCCTGCGGTCTTTTTTCTTCATCAGCATATCAAGAACACCATCTTCAAACGCCGGAGCAATGAGTATCTCGGTAAAAATTTCATTGACCGCTTTTGCCGTCTCCATATCAAGAGGACGGTTAAAAACAATAATTCCGCCAAAAGGGGCCTGGGTATCCGTTGCAAATGCCCTGCGGTAGGCCTCAACAAGCGTCGGCGCCTGTGCTACGCCACAGGGATTCGTGTGTTTGATAATGACCACAGTCGGATCCTCGTCCCTGAACTCCTCAATCAGTGAAGTGGCAGCAGCAATATCAAGCATATTGTTGTATGAAAGCTCCTTGCCATGCAGCTTTTCGAAAAAGTCTCCAAATGAACGTGAACCATCTTCATCAGTGAGCAGGTAAAGCCCGGCGCTCTGATGCGGATTCTCTCCATAACGCATATCAAGCTCCCTCTCGAGTTTGATACTCATGGCAGCTTTGGTGGACTTGGGTGTTCCACCCACGGCGCCTGTCAGGTAGGAAGCAATCGCCCGGTCATAACGTGAAGTGAGTTCAAACACCTTCAGGGCCAGCAAGAGACGGGTCGTCCTTTTCGTGGCGCCATTATTGTCGCGCATCTCCTGCAACACAAGGGCATAATCGGAGCTGTCGGTGATAACCGTTACGGATTCATTGTTTTTGGCAGCGCTCCGGAGCATCGAAGGGCCTCCAATATCAATATTCTCAATGGCATCCTCAAATGTTACATCCGGCTTGGCCACCGTTGCCTCAAAAGGATACAGATTCACGACAACCATATCAATAAAGCCAATCCCGTTTTCAATCGCCTGCTTCACATGGTAAGGGTTCTCCCTGACAGCAAGCAGACCCCCATGGATTTTCGGATGGAGAGTCTTCACCCGCCCGTCCATGATTTCAGGAAATCCGGTGATGGTTGAAATTGAGGCGGCATTAATGCCTGCATCCTGCAGCGACTTGAGGGTGCCGCCTGTTGAAAAAATCTCAACCCCCATACCATTCAATTCACGACAGAATTCAACAATACCGGCTTTATCAGATACAGAGACCAGCGCCCGCTTGATGACAGGATCAGACATTTGCAGAAAGTTTATTTGTGGTTGTGTGGCTGTTCGTCAAGGCGAAAGGTAAGAAATAATCCCCAATAATCTGAAGCGCACAGCTATCCATGAAACATTCATACACCTGAGTCCAATGTTCATGAAGGGCTGTGCAGGATCTTTAATGTTTGACGGCGTTGGCAATCAATCCACCGATACCCATACAGGTAAAGTTTTGAACCAGAGCTACCGCAAGACTTGCAAGTGAAAGTGGCATTTGCAGAATTATCGAATTAAGGATCAACGTGGTGATCGCGACACCAATGGCCACAAAAACCAGATACCTCCAGATAACTGTTTTTTCGACTGATAAAGCTGACCAGACAAACCCGGCAATAAGCACAATGGTACCAATAAACAGTGCTGATAAAATCAGCGTATCTTCACTTGCGCCCGTTGCTCCAATAATAATCCCTACAAGAACACCTGCGATATTAAGCATGAACTGCAGAATACCGATATGCTTGAGAACGGTACCATAGTTGATCGCACCTGGGGCGGACGGGGCGGACGGTGTGGCCGGACTTGTTGACGAGTCGGTTGATGATGGTGCTGGCGCCGGGATTGGCGAAGAGACCGCCTTGACATCATCATGTGAATGGCTGGATTCCATACGCTTCGCTACCAGCGTGAACACTCCGGCAATAACCGCTGATAATATGGAGCTTAAAAGTGCCTCGGACATCTGCATCCTCCTCTGCCATGACGGCAACAATATGTTAATTCACCGTACTTCGATTGTGCTTTATCGTCCCATGTCAAGTAAAAACAAATCGAAAGTCCATTCTTATTCCTGATATATATTTTTCTTTAATAATAACTATCGTCAATCAAACGCCATAGTTTTTCAGGATACTATTTATGCAAGACAGCAAAAATGAATGAAGTCCACGACGGCATCGCACATCTGTGTCAAGCCTGGTTGCTCCAGGGGATAATGACCAGCATTTTCAAGCATCACCACCTTGGTGGGCACACGATTGACATGTTTGAGAAAAATCTCGCTGAGATGCAACGGTGTCCAGCTATCTTTTGCTGGTTGGGTCAGTAAAATCGGACAGATATCAAATGCTTCGGGTTCAACCACAGGTTTATACGTGGTGAGCGAGCTGAGAAACTTCATGGTGACCCATTTGCCAGCAGATGTCTTGTCTCTCAAACAAGCCTTAAGCGCAGCTTTATTGTTCACCAATGCCGTCATTTTGCTCGCCAGACTCATCGGCATTCGAAGAGTTGCCAATGGTGTTTTGGCCGCCAGGTGAGTCAATGGCACACCTATGCGACTCATGAGGAAATTCAACGCCGTTTCATCGCGAACCTGTTGTTCCCGCTGATCGAGAAAAGTCATGCCAACAATACCTTTAACTTTTTTGTTGAGCGCCGCTATGTGCCACGCAAGCATACCACCTGCGCTGAGACCGTACAGCACAATGGGACGTTCATCTTTTTCAAGTTCGGCATCAATGAGGTCACTGCCAGCCTGAACCCAATCGTCGTAGGTTACCAGCTCGCCGGTCGCAACCCGTGTCATGCCATACTCAGGCATGTCAATGGCAATGGTTTCAAATCCGCGTCTGAACAGCGGGGCACCCAGAATGGTTGACATTTGCCGCCCGTTGGTGCCGACGCCATGAAACAGGATCACCTTCACCTCTGACCGAGGATTACGAAAGCAGTCAAGGTGAACCTGGTGTCCTCGCCATTGCCACATCTCTTCTGAGGGTTCATGAACCCGATCAAGCTGAAATTCTTTCGGCAGAAAGGATTGGATTTCCCGCCAACTTGATTGAGTTTTATAGTTCATAAGGAGCAAAATTACCCGTTATATCCCATACCAATGGAAACAATGACTGGTCATCAAATGATTTTCAAGATATGCTCTCATTTCGTGGTTTCTCAGTTAATCAGGCGCTATTAACAGGAAATGAATTACGAAAAAGGTACAAATAATCCCGGAATACTTGGACAAAACAGGGTAAAAAAACAGACACTGAAAGGAAAAGTAAAGAAAAACAGAAAAACTTGGAAATGGAGAGACGTTATCATAAAATCTATCCATGCACTGATCCGCTGAGGCGATTTTGCGCTTCACGCGAATCATGACCATCTCTCAAGAACATGCCTGATGCAGAAAAAGATCACATGACCACCCATAAAACCCGTATCGCAGTCTTCTGCTCCGGCAGCGGAAGCAATTTCAAGGCGCTTTTTCAGGCGATCAACAAAAGGAAGCTTCCCTCAGAGATAGTTCTCTGCCTGTCGAACCGTGCCCAGTGCGGAGCAATGGAGTTTGCAGAGCAGAACGCCATTCCCACGCTGCATATCACCGAAAAACAGTTTGCCTCTTTTGAGGAGTTTGCCGAAGCAATGGTTGAACGACTGAAAGAGCATCAGATCGATATTATTCTTCTGGCAGGCTATATGCGCAAGGTACCTGATGCCGTTGTGGCGGCATTTCCGGGGAGAATGCTCAACATCCATCCTGCTCTGCTGCCGAAATTCGGTGGTGAGGGAATGTATGGCATTCGCGTCCATACGGCGGTGCTTGAGGCTGGCGAAACGGAAACGGGTGCAACGGTGCACTTTGTCAATGAGGAGTATGACAAGGGAGAAATTCTGCTTCAGCGAAAAGTGACGGTCTTGCCGGGGGAGACTGCGGAGACTCTTGCAGAAAAAGTGCTTGAGTGTGAACACACCCTTTACCCGGATGCTCTTGAAAAGTTGCTCTCTTTACTGAACGCATGAGTACCACTGTTCTCTCAATCAGTGAAATTTTTCACTCGATTCAAGGAGAGGGCTCCTTTACTGGCTGGCCCTGCACTTTTATAAGGCTTGCCGGCTGCGGACATGGCTGTGCGGGTTGCGACACCGGTTACGCCGAAGATGAGAAAAGCGAGCTTGAGATCGAGCAGGTTATTCATAGAGCGCTCACCTTTGGGGCGCCCTTTATTGAAATAACCGGAGGCGAACCACTGCTTCAGCCAGCAGTTTACCCGCTGATGACACAGCTCTGTGATCTCAATCAGAAGGTACTGCTTGAAACAGGCGGATTCATCTCTGTCGAAAAGGTTGATAAACGTGTCTATAAAATCATTGACCTCAAACCGCCATCTTCTGGTGTCGCACAACAGAACCATCCCGATAATATCAGGCTTGCGCTTGAAGCGGAACCTCCTCACCGCCTCACTTTTGAATTCAAGATTGTCATTGCCGGAAAGGAGGATTATGAATGGGCGACGTCGCTTCTGCATCAAAACAAACTGACCGACTCCTTCACCGTCATAATGGGAGTATCATTCGGCAAACTTGATCCGGCAGAACTTGCGGCATGGATGCTTCGAGACCAACTCAAGGCAAGGCTGCAACTTCAGCTCCACAAATACCTTTGGGATCCATCCAGAAGAGGCGTATAGTTTGGTGTTCCCCCCTTTACTCCTTACCTTTCCCCTGTTCATTATCCATTGCTTTTTACCCGTTTTCCATTGTCAACTGCCCACTGTCAATTATCAATCGTCGTCCCGCTCTTTAACGAGCAGGAGTCGCTTCAAGAGTTGCTTGAACAGCTTTATACCGCTATGGCTGAAAAAGAGTTACGCGCTCTCTTTCAGGAACCATTCGCGTTTGAAATCATCATGGTTGACGATGGCTCCACCGACGATTCGTGTACCCTGATCGGCAGCATGATTCATTCAAAGCCAGAACTTCGCCTCATCTCCTTTCAGCGAAACTTTGGTAAAACCGCCGCACTCTCCGCAGGGTTCATGGCAGCCACGGGCGACTTTGTCTGCACTATCGACGCCGACATGCAGGACGACCCCTTTGCCATCAAGGAGATGATCAAAAAGCTGCAAGAAGGGTATGATCTGGTCAGCGGATGGAAACAGCATCGCAAGGATCCTCTCTCAAAAACTATTCCTTCAAAGCTTTTCAATGGAGTGACCCGTCTTTTTACCGGTATCACCATTCACGATTTCAACTGCGGCCTGAAGGTTTACCGGAATGAGGTGACCCGTCGTCTGGAGCTGCATGGCGACATGCACCGTTACATTCCGGTAATCGCTCAGTGGATGGGGTTCAGGATTGCTGAACTGCCTGTCGAGCATCACGCCAGAAAATTCGGCATCACCAAATATGGGTCGTCAAGATTTTTTTCAGGGCTTTTTGATTTTCTGTCGGTGCTTTTTATAACACGCTATCTCCGCCGTCCGATGCACTTTTTTGGCATGGCCGGCCTCACAAGTTTTCTTTTCGGCTTTCTCATCAGTCTCTATGTCACCCTCGATAAAATCCTGCTCCATAAACCAGTCAGCAATCGCCCGATTCTTTTTCTCGGCATTCTGCTGTTGATTCTTGGAGTCCAGCTTTTTTCTACCGGACTGCTGGGAGAAATGCTCTCAACATCATCATCCAGAGGGAGCGCGTTTACCGTTCGAAAAACGCTGAATCTCACCCCCGGACAAAACAGAAATTTCAACAGAACCGACTAATATTTTTTTCTTATGAAAAGGGTTGGAGCACATGTCAGTACTGGCGGAGGCGTCGAAAATGCCCCGCTTCATGCGGCCGCGATCGGGGCAAAAGCGTTTGCGCTCTTTACAAAAAATCAGCGGCAGTGGAGAGCTCCGAAGCTGACAACCTCTTCAATTGACGCATTCCAGAAAAATTGCAGCGATGGCGGCTTCAAGCCCGGCCACATCCTGCCTCACGACAGCTATCTGATCAACCTCGGCAGTCCTGACCCCGAAAAGCTCATGCGTGCACGAGAGGCTTTTATTGAAGAGATGCAGCGGGTCGAAGAGCTTGGATTGCTTCTGCTGAACTTTCATCCGGGAAGCCATCTGAAGGAGATTGGGGAGGAGCAATGCCTGCAACTGATTGCTGAATCAATCAATATGGCGCTCAATGTTACAAAGGGAGTTACGGCCGTTATTGAAAATACGGCAGGACAGGGCACCAATATGGGAAACCGGTTTGAACAACTGGCTTTTCTTGTTGACCGTATTGAGGATAAAACAAGAGTCGGGATCTGCCTGGACACCTGCCACCTCTTCGCCAGCGGTTACGACCTACAAACCACCGAGGCCGCAGAGTTCACCTTCAGTGAGTTTGACCGGATTGTAGGACTCAGCTACCTGCGGGGAATGCACCTCAATGATGCCATACAGCCGCTTGGCAGCCGGGTTGACCGCCATGCAAGCATCGGAAAAGGAAAAATCGGGATGGCGGTTTTCTCATACATCATGAACAACCCTGCCTGTGAAGAGATGCCGCTGATCCTGGAAACTCCGGACTCCGATGCCTGGAGCTCAGAGATCAGCCTGCTCTACTCTCTTGGGAGGTAACTGCGGGCTACCGTTTTGAAACTGCCCTGAGATATTTGCTCACCGACAGCGCACTGCCAAAAATACCCAGTGCCAGACCAAGAAGAACCATGGCGGGGTAAATGGTGAGCGCTGAGGGTTGCAGCACCTTGTAGACAGCCGGTTCATACATCAAAAGAAGTTGATCGAACATCAGATAGACTGCGAAAGCTGCAAGGAGTCCGGAAAGCAGTCCCTGAATTGCGCCTTCGATAATATAGGGGGCGCCTATAAACCAATAGGTAGCTCCAACCAGACGCATGGTTCTGATCT
>CAILXE010000330.1 GCA_903838095.1 uncultured Chlorobiaceae bacterium | reverse complement strand
TGTTGATCCTGTAACCCTCTTTACGCAGATAGTGCATGTTGCCATCTGCTATAGATTTATATCCCTTCATCGTAAACTCAAAAGACATGTTTGCTATAGCAAGCTCAACTTCATCTAATGAAGTGATGGTTATAAAAGGATAGTCTCTTGCCAACTCTTTAAGATCGTTGAGATTTTGTGTCGCAACGTTAAGCCTTGATAGTTTTGTTTCAATGTTTTTTGATTCATTAGCTATTTGGAGTGACTCATTAATAATATCGGTGATACGCTGCGCTTGTGTTCTAATTGTTTCAATATCTCTTTCTGAATATGTAATCTTTTGCTCTTGTGGCATAAAAAAACTATTGAGAATTTTTTTCAATAAAGACAACATTCAAAACCTCTTCACTTTCTTTACCACCCCAAACCATAGGTCGAATTAGCCTGATGAAAATATTAATGTGATTTTATGTTCTATCATCAGGTGCATTTTGTCAATTTATCGTACAAAAAAACCGCATCCCTCGAAAGAGAAGCGGTCAATTACCGGGCGCACCCAGGGAGACATTTACCTGATCCGCCATCGAATCAAGCAGCACCCGGCAAAAATTCAGCTTTAACTATTCTCCGCAACTCGTCGAAGTCTCGCTATTATCACCCTCACGAATGAAGCATATTACCCGCTTGCCAGGGTAAAGCCTTTCAAGGTCTGTGTCTTCCCCCTCGCGTTTAAAGTGTACAGCAAATTCAAGCCCAGCGGTCTTGTTCTCCAATTTTTTCAAACGTGCCTTCATGCTCATGGCGCAACCTCCATTGTATTTTTCTTTCTGAAATCAACAGCCCTAAGCAGAATAGCTGTTGCGCCAGGGTTCATCTTCAGATATTCAGCACATTCTACGGGATCAAGGAACACTTTCACCGGCTCTGGTGGAATAAGGTTGTCCCGCTCTTTTTCAAGATTTTCAAGTCTGCTTTTTAAGTTTCTCATGATCTCCTTTTCAACCTGGCAGGCTCTCAATTAGCTGGCTGAACGCCTCAACGAAACGCCCCTGTTTATCTCCAGTTTCTTGCTCCTGACACAGTCCCATTGCGCGGCCTCTGGCGACCTCAGCGGCAACCGCTGCCGCAATCTGTCCTTTCCTTGCGGCAATATTCCGAAGCTCGGCAAGGGCCTCCAAGTGTGTTTTCAAATCATCATTCACAATACGACCTCCATTAAACAAATTCATCAACACTCACATTTGGAAGCGGGTTCCCTTCGAGCTTCGCAAGCCTTGTTTCCATGTCCGTCAGTTCCTTGATTTTAATCTGCCCCTGAATAAGGTTCATTAAGGTGGTGGCTTCGTCCGGTGTGACTTTGCCCAGCCTTGCGGCCTCATACACATTCGCGGCCTGTTCTGCCAATGATCCGCCAGCAGGAAGACGCGCGGCAATTGGTTTTGATGTTGCTTTCAGTGTCGGTGTGATCCTATCAAGGCACAACCTCAACGCCTGAATATCTCCATCCAGGGCCATTGTCACGGCCTTCCTTGTGAGCCCTTCAGCTTCACCCTCTAAGAGTGTCAACGCGGCAATGGTGGCCTTGTTGTGGCTTCCTTTGGGCCTTCCCTTTGGATTGCCTGATTGACCCTTCTTGTAAAGCTGTGGTTTCTGCTTCTGTTCTCTATTATCAGGCACTTTATTTCTCTCCTTTGCTTCTTTGACCATGAGGGGAAGTGGCTTGTTGAGGTCTCTCTCCACCCTCCTCTCTCTCTACTGAAGGAAAATCAACATCAACATCAACCTCAAGTTCAAAAGGCTTTAACCCTGCCTTCAAGGGGTGCTTCAAGGGGTGCTTTCAGGGGTGCTTGTTTCTTCTATTCTCCTGAGTTTTCAACCCTCCATTCCTGCCACCTGCACATGATTTCGAATATGCCATTTGAGCATGGTCAAACTCCCTTTTCACAATATCATTTGTTAGGCGACCATTTTCTTTTTTCAACCAACCCGTCTTCTGCAATACCTTGCGATATTCAAGCCATTGGTCTTCAGGTACTCCAAGAAACTTGGCAATTTTCCAGTCATCATCCTCGATGGTTCCATCGTCTGACTGCCACGCATAAAACTGCAAATCAAAGGCAATCCGCCGTTCGTCTGGTGCCAGTATCGACCATTCCGGCGCGACCGCAATTTCTTTCACTTGCAGAGTAACCCAGAGCGGTTTTTTCAATTCCAATGGTGCCGGGATTAATAACGAATCTGGCATCCATCCTTTTGCGAACATTGCTTGCAGGAATTCCAACCGGTCACGATCCGCGCAATGGCTATGCATACAATGAATATTGAAAGAAGTGTGGTCAGGTGGTGCGGCATTAACAATGAAGGTTGACAGGTCTGGTGACATGCCTGTGTGCTCATCGGCAAAGGGGCAGGTGACATGTTGCTTGCCATCAACGATTTGATCCAGGGCATACTTGGAATTAATATTCTTCACGATGTCAAAACCTGGATTCTGGGCCGCCCATGTCGTCAAGTCGATCATCTCGCCGGTTGTCGGTGATATGTAAGAATAAGGCGGGCTGAGTTCTGCTACTGATTGACCCGTTTTTATCTCCTTCTTTGGCTTCCCTGTTGTGGCTACTTGCTCAAACTCCAGCCCCAGTCCGTCAATGACTTGCTGTGTTATGTAGTGAGGGAATTTGTTATTCTCAACCATGACAGTCATAACAGGGCTTTTTTTCAGGTGATAAAATCCTGGTACGCGGAGAACACGAGGCAGATCGCAGCAGGACTTGTCACCATCGAACTTTCGAGCAATAGCCTGTTGAATGACCTTAAATTGGCCACGGTCGCAATCTTCAACCAACCAGT
>CAILXE010000329.1 GCA_903838095.1 uncultured Chlorobiaceae bacterium | reverse complement strand
ATTCCTTTTGCCAAGAGATTATATCTTATTGCACGCATAGCGGATTGCGACTCCGTCCAAAGTATTCAAAGTGTTTTGTTTTCCTGGATTATATCTTATTGCACGCATAGCGGATTGCGACTCCGTCCAAAGTATTCAAAGTGTTTTGTTTTCCTGGATTATATCTTATTGCACGCATAGCGGATTGCGACAAAGGTCTTTACTGGTATGAAAATTAACAATAATGACAGATTATATCTTATTGCACGCATAGCGGATGGCGACTTGATCGGGATCATCGGGAGAACCAATATGTAGCCCTGATGGGGATCAGAAACGAATTGATGATAGGTGCAGCAATCCGATACTGGCTTATTGGATCATGGCTGATGAGAAGTCTTGTTTTATTGGCTGACAAAATCGATTTCTCTCACTGGCGATGATGCATCCATCATACATAAACAGCGAACAATGGTTGCTTGAGGCAATTGATAATTACTGAAATAACTATCATGGGAACCTATAACATTACGGTAGAATCGGATAATGTGCTTCGCCTGGGTTTTGGTGACACACCGGCAAACAATGATGTGCTTGTAACAGAAGCTGAGAGGATAATCAGTGAATTGATTCAGGGAGGGGAAATGAAAGGCGGGGAAATCATAAAGCTGAACGGCCCGGCAACTCTGCCGATTGCTTTTGTTTTGGCCCACAAGCTCAATCACCTTTATCAGGCTGTTGCGGTCTATGACCCAAAATTATCAAAGTATGTGGTGGCAATTGCCCACGGAAGGAAATACAGGCTGGGTGATCTTGTTGATTGAGCAATCGCCTGTTTCAGGCGCTTCCCTGAGGTGACTTGAGAGAGTTCAAGGCTGGATCACCTGATCATTCTCGTTCTATTGCTTCATGGAAATCTCTATAACAGACTTCCTTTCTTGTTAAAAGCGTAAATTTTTCAAAATAAAAGAATTATTATCATTAAAATACCCCGTGGAGATGGGCAAACGTTGCCTATGGATAAGGTAAACCAGGTACTTTCGTTGTTCGGTTATAGACTTGCTCCTGAATAGTCATGAAGCCACTCTCAGACAAATTATCATTCAGCCTCTCGGCTGCGCCACAGATTACCCCGCCGGGCTCCGGTGATCTTTTTGCACGGGTTGCATCTATCCTCGAACAGGCGCGTAGTAATGTTGTCCGTTCTGTCAATTCCAATATGGTGCTGGCCTACTGGCTGGTTGGCAGGGAAATTGTCCAAGAGTTTCAGGGCGGTAAGTACCGGGCAGAATATGGCAAGCGAGTTTTAGCAGAGTTATCTCACAAGCTGAACAAAATGTTTTGTGGTGGTTATTCTGTGACAAGTCTGAAGTATTTCAGGTCATTTTATCTGGTATATGCTGAGCGCTTACCTGAAATTGGTCGCCCAGCGGGTGACCAATTCGGGACTCAGGAAAAAGGTCGCCTTGTGGGCGACCAATCCTTGAGAGATCACTCAGAGGAAAGATCGGTATTGGCTGGATTTGCTCCACAACTTTCATGGTCTCATTATCGTGCGTTAATGCGTGTTGTCAAGGGTGAGGCTCGATTGTTTTACGAGCAGGAAGCAATCGCATGTTGCTGGGATAAAAGAGCGCTGGAGCGCCATATTCACTCTCAGTATTATGAACGTTTGTTAAGGAGCCAGAATCCGAAAGCCATGCTGCAATCAGCACGGGATAGAGCTAAACTACAATATTCATCTGCCGATATCCTGAAAAACCCATACGTATTGGAGTTTCTCGGTTTACCCGATTCCAGCACATTGCATGAAACCGAGCTTGAATCTGCAATTATCAATCACTTACAAACTTTTCTTTTGGAGTTGGGAAAAGGTTTTGCATTTGTCGGAAGGCAGAAGCGTCTTCGGTTTGATGATACAGATCTTTATGTCGATCTGGTGTTTTATAACTGTATACTGAAATGCTATCTGCTGATTGATCTGAAAATGGGAGAACTCTCATACCGGGACGTTGGACAGATTGATGGTTATGTCCGAATGTTTGATGACCTGTACACAACAAAAGATGATAATCCGACTATTGGGCTTATTCTTTGTACGGAAAAAAATGAAGCGGTTGCACGCTATTCTGTGCTGAGTGAACGAAAACAGATATTCGCATCAAAATATATGCTTTATCTGCCTACAGAAGAGGAGCTGAAAAGAGAACTGGAAAGGGAAAGGATGCTGATAGAGGCTTCACTGGAAAATGGAAATGGAGATGAAAATTAAATCTGTAGCGGAAGCTGCGGCATCAGTCAACAAGGTGAACTCTTGCCGGTATACTCTTCGGAGTAAGGATAACGTCCTCGTTCACTCCCCCACCTTCCAGCAGGCCGCCTCATGGGCTGGCTCATAAGCTATAAGCTGAGGCTGTTCCTGACGGCAGCGGGCGTCGGCAAGGGGGCATCGCCCTGCAAAGCGGCACCCGGCAGGCAGGTTGACGGCGCTGGGAACGTTGCCTTCGATGACGTGAAGGCGCTCTTTTGGTGAGCCGAGACGGGGAATGGATTTGAGAAGTCCTCTGGTGTAAGGATGGAGCGGGTTGCTGAAAAGCTGCTGAACGGAGCCTTGTTCGACCACTGTTGAGGCATACATCACCAGCACCTCTTCGCAAAGCTCGGCCACAACACCAAAGTCGTGGGTAATGAGCATCACGCTCATGCCGGTATCGGCTTTCAGTTTGCCGATAAGGTCAAGAATCTGCGCCTGCACGGTGACGTCAAGCGCGGTGGTTGGTTCGTCGGCAATGAGCAGCGCCGGATTGCAGGAGAGCGCCATGGCAATCATCACCCGCTGGCGCATTCCTCCCGAGAGTTCGTGGGGATAGGATGAGAATCGTTCGGCAGGGTTTGGAATACCGACCAGATGGAGGAGTTCGACTGATCGCGCTTTTGCCTCTGTATGGTTGATATCGCGGTGAATGAGAATCTGTTCCATGATCTGGTAGCCACAGGTAAAGACCGGGTTGAGTGAGCTCATCGGTTCCTGAAAAATCATGGCAATGTCGTTGCCTCGCAGCCGTCGCATTTTTTCTTCGGAGAGCTTCAGAAGGTCGTTTCCCTTCCATAAAATTTCGCCTCCTGCAAAGTAACCGGGAGGCATGGGAACAAGGCGCATGATGGAGAGCGCCGTCACCGATTTTCCGCACCCCGACTCCCCTACAATCCCCAGTGTCCGGTTCCTGCCAAGCGAAAAACTGACTCCATCGACGGCTTTGGCAATGCCATTGTCGGTCGAGTACCAGGTCTTGAGATTTTTCAGTTCAAGAATTTTTTCCATATTTAGTAACAAGTCCTGGAGTCTGAGGTTTCAAGGTTACGTTCTGCCGGGATGACGCATGAAAATATGGTTTGTACGCTTCAAATGAAAACGTTATCAGATACTGAACAGCAAAGCACAGCAGTCACCAAAAGAAATCCCGCCTTTCTCTTTGATACTCTCAGGCAATCGGCGCCTTACTCTTTTCTTAAGTTATCTTTAGAAAAGAGCTTACCTGATAAGAACACTTTTTCGCCAATTGAGGTTTCCGGTCTTCAGGGCTCGCTCTCGTCACTGCTGGCCTCAGGACTTTTTGCTGACCTTCACTCTTCGCTTATGGTGTTGTGCGGCCAGAACACCTTTGAGCTTTATGCTAATGATGTTGAGGCTCTGCTGCCAAAAGAGACGATCTGCAATACGTCGGATGAACTGTCACTCTCCATTGGTGCTATATCGACAGGCAAAAAATCGATTATTCTCTCTTTTTTTGATGATCTTGATGTCACGCTCTGCAAGCCTGCCGATGCTGAAAGCCGGATTTTTCGGCTAAAGACTGAACAGGAGTGCGGCTATGACAAACTGAAACAGTTTCTTGCGGCAAACAGCTTTGAGCTGCGGGAGTTTGTTGAGGATGAGGGTGAATTTTCGGTTCGGGGCTCTATTATTGACGTTTTTCCGTGTGGTGCGCGTGAACCGTTGCGTATTGAATTTTTTGGCGATACGGTGACATCGCTTCGTATTTTTGATATCAACAGCCAGTTGTCGGGTAAAACGGTGCAGTCGGCTGATCTCACTGCCAGTTTTGCCGATGAAACGCTGAATGATGCTGGCACTGAAACCACCATTCTTGACTATCTCGACCCGTCGACCATTATTATTCTTGATGATACGGCAGAGTTTGCCGCACGGGAGGATCATGATGAACTGCTGGCGGCGCTTGCACGGTTCCGATGGATCAGCATCATGCCCTTCTCTGCTTCTGCCATTGATTTTGGCGCTGTGGCCCAAACCAAACTGAATGCCAATTTCCGGATTCTTGCCACCCTGCTGCAACACGAGCGTTCGCAACACCACAAACCTCTGTTTGCCACAAGCTCGCGCCGCGAAATTGCGGAGTTGACTGACTTTCTGACGGCTGAGATGCCCGGCAGTCTGGTTGAGACAAGCTGGGTTCCGGTCAATCTGCACACCGGTTTTACCTTTGGGGATCTTGATCTTTTCACGGAATCAGATATTTTCGGAAAACTCCACGCTCATAAAACTCACCGGAAAAGAAAAATCCGTGGTATTTCGCTCAAGGATCTCCAGAAGCTGAAACTTGGCGACTATGTGGTTCATGAGGAT
>CAILXE010000328.1 GCA_903838095.1 uncultured Chlorobiaceae bacterium | reverse complement strand
TTGGCTTTTTTATTTACCTTCTTTTGCCGATTGACGTGCATAAATTCAGTAAAGGTTTTGTGACAAGTTGCCAGAGAGTAATAAAAAATTTGCAAAACAGTATCTAATTGGATACAATAAATAAGGATGGATACAAATACCTTTTTTCGCTCGTCCGATTTTGATACATGGTTGTCAGGCCTGACTGATCAAAAAGCGAAGGCCAGAATTCTGGCGAGAATTCAAAGCGCAAAATTCGGAAACTTTAGCGATTGCGAACCAGTAGGAGAGGGTGTTTCAGAAATGCGGATTCATGTCGGAGCTGGCTATCGGGTTTATTATACCCGGACAGGCAAAACCATTTTCTTCATTTTAGCCGGTGGCGACAAGTCAACACAGAAAAGAGATATTGTTCGTGCAAAAAAGTTAGCTCAAGAATTAAAGGAAGGTCACTCATGAAAACTACTTACGCGCCGTTTGATGCAGCGGATTATCTTGATAGTGATGAGGCTATTTCAGAATATCTCTCTGTTGCCGCTGAAGATCCCAATCCTGATGTTTTTCTTGCCGCTATAGGTGATGTAGCAAAGGCTCGTGGTATAGCACAGATTGCCAAGGATACAGGGCGAGGCCGCGAAAGTCTCTACAAAACGTTACGAGTTGGTGCACATCCACGTTTTGAGACAATAAAAGCTGTTCTTCATGCCCTTGGTGTAAAATTTGCTGTTGTTGCTGGCGAACCTCTGTCTGGTAGTGTCAGCAAACCTCCCTTATAATATCACATCGGCAAGCGAAAGAAGGATGATCTGCGAACAACATGGTGTATTTACAAGTTTTGTATTGCCGCTCAGTTGGATGTGTTTGGTGATGTTGAGCGTTTTGAAATAAAACCTCTTTATGATTGGAGTTTTCTTGTAGAAGAAGTCGCTGTGCGTATGGGAGATGCCGTTCCAAAAAGGCTGGGAAAGAATAATAAAATGAGTCGATTAAAGTGAATTTTTTTTGTTATGTCAACAACACAACCAAAAGCAGTCATCCTTCTCAGCGGCGGTATGGACAGCCTTGTCGCCACAGCAATTGCCAATGCGCAAGGCTTTGCGCTGGCGGCCATGCACGTCAATTATGGGCAGCGGACATGGCAGAAGGAGCTCGAGTCGTTCCGTGCTATCTGCGATCATTACAATATTGAGCAGCGTCTTGAGGTCAATGCCGATTTTCTTGCCCAGATTGGCGGTTCTTCTTTGACCGACTACTCCATGCCAGTGGGTGGCGCTGATCTACAGGGTTCTTCAATTCCCACCAGTTACGTACCATTCCGCAATGCAGGTTTCCTTTCGATGGCGGTGAGCTGGTCGGAAGTTATTGGCGCCAGCAAGATTTTTATCGGGGCGGTTGAAGAGGATTCTTCCGGTTATCCCGATTGCCGGAAGGTATTTTACGATGCCTTCAACAAGGTTATAGAGCTTGGCACGAAGCCGGAGACAAACATTGAAATTCTTACCCCGCTTATCGAGATGCAGAAATCTGATATTGTTCGCAAAGGGATGGAGCTTGATGCGCCGTTCAATCTGAGCTGGTCGTGCTATAAAAGTGAGGGGCAGGCGTGTGGTCTCTGCGACAGTTGCGCCCGGCGGCTTCGGGCTTTTGAGTTGATGGGTCTGGCCGATCCGATTGATTATGAAGAGCGTCCGCTGTATATTCGGAAAAGCATTTTTTAATCTCATCTTTCCATTATGAAATCGATCAAATCGTTGAGTGAAAGCTTTTCCTCTTCAGAATCGCTGAAGGCACGGTTCACTCTTTCCTTCTCGCTCATGGCAGCGATCTGGATTGTGGGTCTTGTCGGTCATTTTACATTTCTCCATGAATGGCCTGCACTTTTTCTCTATGTTTTCGGCTCAATCGGTCTGGTGGTGTACCGTGGTAAAACGAGCGGTGAATGGCAGGAGATGTATCTGGCGGGTGGTGATCTTCGGAAATCCCTGAAGTGGGGAGGCGTTGCCGGTGCCCTTCTTTTTGGTATGGATATCATGAACACGGTGATGTATTATAAAAACGGAGGCGCTCCAATGGCGGGAATGGAGTTTATCCTCGTGAACCGTTCGTTGCTTTATTTATTTCCGGTACTTATTCTGGCTGAAGAGTTTCTCTGGCGGGGCATCATGTTTTCCTCGTTGATTGAACGGGGGGTCAACAAGCATTTGACTGTCTTTTTGACAACTCTTTTCTATGTGATCAACCATTTCGCTGTTGCTCCTGTTGGCATGAAAGAGCGTGCGCTTATGGCTATGATGGCTTTTCCGATTGGCATTTTTGGCGGTTATCTTGTTTTGAAAACAAAGAATGTCTGGGGGAGTGTTCTGGTACATCTCATTACCATGATATCCATGGTGCTTGATATTTTTGTTATTCCACAACTTTTGTTCTGATAGAGCCCCTTCGTTATGTCCCAAAACAGAATTACCACCCTTTTGCAGCAGGATAAAAAACTGCTGATTGCCTATTACATGCCGGAGTTTCCGGTTGTCGGGGCGACGCTGCCGGTGCTTGAGGCGCTTGAGAAGAGCGGCGCGGATATTATTGAGCTCGGGATGCCCTATTCCGACCCGATCGGTGATGGCCCTGTCATTCAGGAGGCGGCCCACACCGCTATCCGCAACGGTGTCACCATCAAATATCTTCTTGAACTGGTGCGGCGAGCCAGGCAGGGTGAAGGGTGCCGAAAGATTAATGCGCCTATTCTTCTGATGGGGTACTGCAATCCAGTGATCGCCTATGGCCCGGCCTGTTTTCTCCGCGATGCTGTTGAGGCGGGAGTTGACGGCTTGCTTATTCCGGACTTTCCTCCAGAAGAGGCAGAGGATTTTCTTGAGCAGGCAAAAGGATATGGCCTTACCGTGGTTTTTCTGGTTTCACCGGTAACTCCCCCTGAAAGGATCGAGCTTATTGACAGCCTTTCCACCGATTTTTCCTACTGCCTTGCTGTTAATGGTACGACCGGCACGGCCAAGCTTTCTGAGGGCTCAACAGAGGCGGCTGTTGAAGAATACCTGAAAAGGGTACGCAGGCATGCCCATAAAAAGTTTGTCGTCGGGTTTGGTATCAAGGACAAGTCCCGAGTTGAGTATATGTGGAGCCTAGCCGACGGAGCCGTTGTGGGTACTGCGCTCTTGCAGCATATAGCAGCTTCTTCAACTCCTGAAGAGTCAGCCCGTCTTGCTGGCGAGTTCTGGCAAACTCTGCGGTAGCCGGATTTTCTTTATGTACCCCACAGTCGATATTATTATTCCTCATTACAAACGGCGCGACATGCTTGAGCGATGCCTTGATTCTCTTGAGAAAACAAGCTATCCCGCAATGGGCATTATTGTTGTTGATAATGGTGGAACTGAGGCAGGTCTTGTTTTTCTTGTCAAACGTTACAGGAACGCGCGATTGCTGCGTTTAACGGAAAACCTGGGTTATGCCGGAGGCTGCAATGCAGGCCTGAAATATTCCACTGCTGACTATGTGGTTTTTATGAATGATGATACGGAGCACTATCCATTGTGGCTCGAGACTCTTGTTCATGCGGCACTTGCTGATGAGAATACTGGAGCCCTTCAGCCGAAAATCCTGTCACTGAGCAATTTTCACAAAGGGAAAAAAGTTTTTGATTATGCAGGCGCGGCTGGAGGCATGATTGACCGTTTGGGCTATCCCTGGTGTCTTGGGCGCACATTTTCAACGATTGAGCCTGACCGGGGGCAGTATGACGCTGGGCAGGATATTTTCTGGGCTTCAGGTGTTGCCATGTTTGTAAAAAGAGCAGTAGCTGAGGAGCTGGGAGGTTTTGACGAAGATTTTTTCATGCAGATGGAAGAGATTGATCTCTGCTGGCGAATGCAACTTGCTGGTTACCATGTCCGATCGGTTCCTTCATCAGTTGTGCTGCATGAAGGTGGGGCGTCGCTGCAAGGTGGCTCGGTGGAAAAAATTTATTTCAATCATCGCAATAACATTGCCATGATTCTGAAGAATCGGAGCATCGCAGGACTCTTGTGGGTGATCCCTGCAAGGCTCCTGCTTGAGGTTGCCGCAGCGCTTTTTTACCTTTTCCAGTTTCCCGGAGGGCTGAAAAAATCAGCAGCGCTTTTTCGTGCGATGGCTTATAATATCAGGAAAATTGCCTGTACCCTTCAGAAGCGTCATAAGATACAGGCTTTAAGGAATGTTGGAGACCGTATCCTTTTTCGCCATTCTCCGCTGTCGCTGCTTATTCAACAACAAAGGTGATGCCGTTGTTGGCCTCAGCTTGTTTTTTCATTGCTGACAACATTAAGGGGCAGTCCCGGTTCTGCACATTTCTGACTGCAAACTGCGGCGCATAAAAATCCGGCTTCACTTCAGCTTTGTAGGTCAGAAATGTTCCGGCTCCCTGAGGGTAATCAACCAGAAGCCACTCTCCCT
>CAILXE010000327.1 GCA_903838095.1 uncultured Chlorobiaceae bacterium | reverse complement strand
CCCTGATTCTACCGTTGAAAATTGGGGTGAACGAATTTTACGGGGCGCTACAGACTAGAAATATCAAGGCTTACAGAGCAGCGCAAATGGCTCTCATCCAGATTATCAACAGTTGCCAGCAATGCGTATTTGAAGGCAGCATCAAACAAGGCGGTATCCACCATTAAGTAAGGATATTCTTTCAAGTAATCGACACTGCCGACTTCGGCTTGGTTAATTAAATCAACTTTGCCATCCAACATGCCCAAGTTCTTCCACTGTTCCCATTGCAGAGGATTGGCGGCAATCGCTGGATATAGACTTTCCGGCACACGGTCGAGGGTTATGCAGTAGTGCGTAGCGACAACAAATTTCTTTTTTAGCCAGAGCTTAAGTTGGAAATCTTCCAGTTGAGCAAGGAAAGTAATCAAATCCAGGGCAATGGCACGCAGGGTTTGAATCAGGCGCAGGTTTTTTTCGATATCGGCAAAGGTTTTGGCATTCTGCACGTCATCAAGGTGCATGACTTCGTTCTTGATGTAAAAATCCAGCTCGCGGCGCAAGAAGCTGCCTAAATCCTTATGGATAAAATAGTCCGCAGAATTTTTGGCGGTATAACTGGTTAAGCATTTTTCCAGTAAAGTTCGTTGTGGATTCTTCTCGGTCGGTTCACGTTTGTTCAAATCCAACCAGCGGGCTTTGACGATAGTATCGGCCAGCACCTTATTGGTTGCATCAAGTACCAGTGTCTCCTGCTTGGTGCCTTTAGGCATGGCCTTGTATTCAAAACGCAGGACAAGTTCGTTATTTTCTTCTGTTATCGGCAGCAGCGTTTCTTCATAGTCTCCACCTTCATCATCGGTGAGCATGCGAGTATGTTCTTCAATCAAGATAAAACGGCGCTCCTTATCATTGTCCTTACGGTTATCTTTAGCAGTATCAGCCATCACCAGTCGGAAACGCACGCTGCGCCCATCGTCCAGCTTAAACGCATAATTGGAAAAGTTTTCACCACTCTTGGTGTAATACTGATCTTTATTCGCCCAATGCAGCAGCACTTCTTCACCGGCGTAGGGAATGGCGTAAGTGTCACCCTTGTAGCGGCGCTGACTGATAAAATCGCCATTGTCGTAATAGCGCGAGAAGAAGGTGAGCAGGTGTGTGAATACCGAATTTTCGTGTTCAGCCGTACCGACCGTATAATCCGCCAGTTTTTTTCTGAGTTCACGTACTTTCGGCACGGTTTCAGGATCAATGCCATCAGCGCGGTATTGTGCTTCTTTTTCTTGTAATTCTTTATGTACGCCATCTACAGTGGCCGCACCCGAGGCTAACAGGCTTGCACTCACCTTAGACTTGAGACGATTTTCCAGATAGTCATTAATCTCAATCACCCGCGCATTGAGAATGCGATAAATGCCAAAGTCCAGTTCAGGCTTATCAATCTGGAATATTTCTTTTAGTTTTTTAACAAGGTCGTCGTGTTTGCTCATGGTGAGTTCAGTTAAGATGTTAGTTAAGTTCGATTTGTTATCGCCAGATAGTTCGTGCTTTCCAGTCATCAGGAAAACCCATGCGTACTGGATCGATGTGATGTCGGTTTAATAGCTCAAGCAATCGGTTGCGCCAATGGTGGTCGGGGGCAATACAATTCATCAGATAGTGCGACATCACTAATGTGTTGTAGATGCGACGCGGTTCTTTTGGATTGAAACTGCTGAGTAGTAGTTGTGGTCGTTGTCGAGGCAGTTTGAAGGTGAATGTGAATTCACGATTCCATAAGCGGCTATGGTGAGCACAGATGTTGCGCACAGTACTCAGATGGTGCATAAAAGATACCAAATTGACTTCATCACAGTCATACCTATGCGCCACAAGGTTACGATCAGCACCGCTTTTTAAATTAGCATACCATTTGGAAAGCTGTCCAAGAGTCATTACTTCTACTACTGCCCAAATCGGCGGCAATGGCTCGGCATAGGTAGTCAACAGATGCTGTATGAAGGTTTCCTTGCTTTGGTGAGCGTCTTTTTGTAATTGAGTGACATTCTTGACGTGATCCCAGGATTGTTTAAATAACCCAGGATTCAAATGAGGATGCGTGCCGTAGCGATGTCCCAACTGCAAAGCCACAGACGTGCGGATGGCAACTTCAATGCGCTCAATGGCATCAAGCACCAGCAAGCGTAGTTCACGATCGAAGATATATAGGTCCAGCACCTGTTCAAAGTGGGTTTCAGGTTGGAAGGTATGTGTGGCGTAATCAGCTTCAAAGGGGAGCCAGTAAGCGGTCAACCGATAATAATTTATCTGGCTAAGGTAATGCTCTGCTAATGGAGTGTCACTGATAACCATGCCACGCTTGCGTAACAGGGTAATCTGTTGATCAATGGTTAATGCTGGCTTGGTATAGGGCTGCTTAGGCATTCAGGGACCCCATAAAAAAGAAACCCCTCATGGTGCGCAAATCTTACGGGATGCGTGAGGGGTGTTGTTACAGCCATAATAGTGAGTGCATACAAATCCGTCAACCACTTTTTGATTATTTAAGATTACTGTTTCAATTAGCACGTCAAATCACTTCCCATTCAATGATGAATAGTCGTTCGGATTCAGTTTTTTGGGTGAGGCGACGTTCCAGTGTTTCTATCAGACCATCGCGCTTTTCGATAATACTGTCTTCGACCTGAAAAATTTCTTGCCGCTGGCGACGTTGCTGTTTCTCCAGCTTTTGTATCTTTTGCTGGATATCATGCTGCTCATCAAGATGGGTGGCAAGCCTGGCTTGTCGTTGCAGGATTTTAATTTGTTCTTTAGTGTCTTTGAGTGCTTTTTCAGCCGCCAGTACCAAGTCATCGGCCCATTGTTCAAGCTTTTCACGCGCTTCGTTAAAGTGCTTGTTATTAGTTTCTAATGATTGGCTGATGGTGGCTTGGGTGTGTCGTTGTGCTTCAGCGGCCAAGCGCTGGTTAATCGCTTCGGGTATGTCGGCTAAACCGGCGTTCTCGGCAACACAGTTAAACAGCTTTTCACAGGTTTCTTGCTCCAGGGGCAAGCCTTGGCTATCAATCGCTGAGAAAAGCAGGTGTTCTTCACGTTCATAGCTTTCTATTGCCAGTGTCTGTAAGGTTAAATAGCCGTGTTTACCGCGCAGTGCTTCTATGACATGCAGGCGAGTCGGATGCTGGCTGATATTAAAAACAAGACGTGCCGGTGGTGTGTCCAGTGCTTTGGCCTGGTCGATAACAAATTCACCTAAGGGGTGCGAAAGACGGTAAAGAAATGCGCCGTAGCCTGCACGCATTGTTTCCGCTGTTTCTGAGGCTTGTGGCTTGTTATCGCCAGGGATGGTGTGTATGCCGACACCCGCCGGGAGCGGGTGCGGTATTGCGCTGGGCGTTGATTTGGATATCAGGTGATAACGACCGGCGATAATCGCCTGTGAGGGCGGCTTGGTCAGATCAAAGGCCAAAGCATCATCGTCGAAGTGCGCCCGTTCATTCAGCATAAAATGGGACAGTGACCAGAAGCGTTTACTGAAGCGGTCAAGTTGCGCTTTGGCGTCGCTTAATTGGATGCGCAAGCGTTCATGTACGTCTTCGTCAAAGTTTTCGAGCAGCATTTTTCGGGTGTCAGTCATCCGTGCCTGGATGCGTTCATCCATTTCCGTTTGTAGCGCTTT
>CAILXE010000326.1 GCA_903838095.1 uncultured Chlorobiaceae bacterium | reverse complement strand
CAGACCAAAACCGAACAGGAGGAAAATAAAAGCAAGCTTCCACAGACCAATATCGGTCAAAAGAGCCGGGAGCATTTCGGAAAAGGCTGTACCGCCTATCTTCACTTCATAGGCCGCTGTAGGTGAAAGCACGAAAGCAACAACGCAGCTCAAAAGCCCGAGAAGGATGTAGGGTGTCCTGTGGTACCCGAAAATGCTGAACCGGTCCGACATGTTGCCAATCCATACCTTGACACCGAAAATGGCCAGAAGCTCCTTAAGGCTTATAAGCCCGAGCGCGATAGTTGCCGGCAGCAGGAGTTCCTTGATCATGACCCGGTTCAGGATATCCTGAATAAAACCGAGCATAAGGCCGAAACCCATCTGGAACATACAGAGACGTACCAGATTCAATGTCTTCACGATCTTCATAAAACAGTGCTAATGATTTCGGAAATACTTGCCCGCTTGCACTCAGATAGAACAGATGGAACAAATGGCACGCAATATAACAAAAAACCGGATGATTACTGACGCAGGTGATTGTCCGTTCCACCCGAAATCATGGCCGCAAGACCGGTCATCCTCTTTGAAGAGCGTTTATTGCTGACTGCGGTAAAGAGCGCCCTGGGATCACCGATAATCATCACCAGCTTTTTTGCCCTTGTCACCGCAGTGTAGACAAGGTTCCTTTCAAGCATCGTAAAGTGCTGCATGGAGAGCGGTATCACCACCGCCGGATACTCCGAGCCCTGGCTTTTATGAATGGTGATCGCATAAGCAAGCGCAATCTCCTCCAGCTCCCCCGACTCGTAGAGAACCTCCCGTCCATCATAAAGGACACTGATACAGTTCTCCTCCTCATCCACAACTGAAATGCGCCCGATATCGCCGTTGAAAACCTCCTTCTCATAATTGTTGACCAACTGGATAACCTTGTCGCCTTCAGCATAGGTGGTTTCATAACGGACAATTTTCCGGCGGGCATTCGGGTTCAGGCGCTCTTGCAGCAACATGTTCAGCGCCCTGGTTCCAAGCGGACCCTTGTTCATGGGAGTCAGAACCTGAATGTCGTTAAGCCGATCCATCCCGAAACGTTCAGGAATACGTTCATCCACCACAAGAAGAAGTCTGCGCTGAATATCAGCCGTGCTCTCCGATGGTACGACGTAAAAATCTGAAAGCTCCATTCCCGAATTATGGGAGGGAAGCGGAAACTCACCCCGATTGATACGGTGAGCATTGACGATAATCATCGAGCTTTCAGCCTGACGAAAAATTTCGGTCAAACGCACGACAGGAATAACGCCCGAATTGATCATGTCTGCCAGCACAAATCCCGGCCCAACCGGTGGAAGCTGGTCAACATCACCGGCAAAAATCAGGGCTGAACGGCTTGAGATTGCCGCCAGCAGGCGGTTCATCAGCACCACATCAATCATGGATGCCTCATCAACAATCACCAGATCAGCTTCAAGAGGATTCGAGTAACCACGTCTGAAGTCGCGCAGAAAAGGATCAAACTCAAGCAGACGATGGATGGTTTTCGCCTCCATGCCAGTCGCCTCCGAAAGCCTCTTGGCCGCTCTGCCTGTTGGAGCACAAAGAAGCACCTTCAGCTCGTCCCCTTCAAGAATATCAAGAATGGTGTTGATGATGGTGGTTTTACCGACACCAGGACCGCCGGTAATGACGATAAACTTGCTCGACAGCGCAAGCGCCACGGCACTGCGCTGTGATTCCGACAATTCAATAGATGACTTCTTTTCTGACTGGGGAATCACTTTTTCCGAATCAAGGCTTTTCCATGGAAGCGGTCCCTGCATGATACGGCGGATGCTTTTGGCAACCCCGGTCTCAGCACGAAAAAGTGAGACCATGTAGTAACTTTTTTCACCCTCCTCATCTGCAACAACGATGGTGCCAATGGAGAGCTCCTGCCGGAGCGCCTCTTCGAGAACCGATTCAGGCATGGTCAAAAGCCTCCTGCAGGCATCAAGCAGCATTGCTTCAGGCACCTTGCAGTGCCCCTCAAGAGAAAGCTCCTGAAGCGTATAACCAATGCCAGCCCGAGCACGCAACGGCGAATCCATAGGTATGCCGATGTTCCGGGCGATCTGGTCGGCACTTTTAAAACCGATTCCGGGGATATCATGGATAAGGCGGTAAGGATTGGCGCTCACAATAGCCACCGCATCATCACCATAGACACGAAAAATTCTGGCGATTCGGGACGTGCTCACCCCGTGCGAATGAAGAAAAAGCATAATCTTTTTAATCGCCTTCTGCTCCGACCAGCCAGCAACAATCTGCTGCAACTTTTTTTTGCCAATGCCGGAAAGCGCAAGCAATTCTTCGGGATTATCCTCAATAACCGTAAAAACCTGCATCCCGTAGGCCTTCACCAGCACTTTCGCCAGATGCTGGCCAATCCCCTTGACCATGCCTGAAGAGAGATATTTCGTGATGCCCTCAAGCGTATCAGGAGGAATAACGACGAGATGCGTTGCCTTGAACTGGATCCCCCAGGTTTT
>CAILXE010000325.1 GCA_903838095.1 uncultured Chlorobiaceae bacterium | reverse complement strand
CGCTTGAAGCTTACAATAAAGGCCACGTCAATTCAGCCGACCAGTTTGCCCGTCTTATTGAGGAGTGCCGTCAGGCAGGACTGAATGTTCAGGGAAATTTTCTGGTGAATCCCGCTCTCGACAGTTACGAGGATATGGATGATCTTGTTCAGTTCGTCAGCAAGAATAATATTTTCATGCCGATTTTTCAGATTATCACCCCCTATCCCGGAACATCAATGTACTGGGAATACAAAAATAAAGGGTGGATTACCGATGAAAATTGGGAAAAATACAACGCCATGAATCTTGTTATTCGCTCAGACAAGTACGATCCGATAAAGTTTCAGCACAAATTCATGACCAGCTATTACAAAGCGTACTCATGGAAAAACATTGCCAACAGGGTCAGGGCAAATCCCTATAAATTACTCAATCTTGTGACCAGTCTTGCATTCAGAAAGAATCTTCGCGAACAACTTGATACGTTTCAGCAACTCAATAACATCAAGGGATAATCGCGCATCGATCCTTTAGGTTATTGATAAAAAACCTGATTGTGATGGCTCATAATTTTTCAACGACAACCTGCTTTCAGCAGCAATCATTTCAGCTCAGGTATCCCAATGGCCCTGAAGCCGGTGTTTTTATTCGATTTTCAGCACAATGTTAATTTCCTCTAACTATTCAGCATCTCTTTATTATGAACGCCAGCGAGTTATTGAAGCATAATCACAGAGCAAACGAAATTATTTTTAAAGGGCTTGTGGAAACTGGCTGCTTTAAAGCCGCTCTTGAACTGGACCTTTTTTTACACCTTGCCGAGGAAGCCAAAGACACCGAAACACTTGCAAAAAGTGTAGGCGCGGTGCCGTCAAGACTTGTCATGCTGCTTGAAACGCTCCGCCAAATGGGGATTACTACCGAAGAAAAAGGAAAATGGAGCCTTACTCCTTTTGCGAAACAGATGTTTCTGCCCAACGATGAGCTTCCTAACCTTTATATGCTTCCTGTAGCAAAAGCCATGGCACATCTTTCGGATAATTTTTATCTGAAAATTGCCGATGCGGTCAAAGGCGAGCTGAACTTCAAGGCTGAGGTGCCCTACCCGCCGGTAACAAAAGAAGAGAATTGGTATTTCGAAGAGATTCATCGCAGTAATGCGCATTTCGCCATCATGTTACTGGAAGAAGAAGCTGATCTTTCAACTGCAAACACGCTGGTGGACGTCGGTGGCGGCATTGGTGATATTTCAGCAGCTCTGCTGAAAAAGTTTCCACAGCTTGATTCCACTATACTTAACTTGCCCGGCGCCGTTGAACTCGTTAACGAAAATGCGGCTGAAAAAGGTGTTGCTGACCGCCTGAGAGGATCGGCTGTGGACATTTACAGAGATGCATATCCAGAAGCTGACGCCGTCATGTTCTGCAGAATTTTGTATTCCGCCAACGAACAGTTGACCGACATGATGTGTAAAAAAGCCTGGGATGCCCTGCCGGCTGGAGGCAAACTGCTCATTCTCGACATGATTATTGATGATCCTGAAAATCCTAATTTTGATTACCTGAGCCATTACATTCTTGGGGCCGGAATGCCATTCTCGGTGCTTGGCTTCAAAGAGCAGAGCAGATACAAGGAGATTCTGGAGGCAATCGGATTCAGTAATGTTCGTACTGTCAGAAAATACGGTCACCTTCTGTGTGAGGCAATAAAACCCTGATAACAGTTGCCGGAAGCGGCCTCTTTTCAACAGGAGGCCGCTTTTGTATTTAGCCCGTGTAATGCTTATACTTGCTGGTGTAGTGTTAACCAAGGTATAAGCGTGGAATGTTATGGCATACTTTAAGCACCTCTGTCTTGTTGAGGCCCCGGCGACTATCATTGTTCCCTTTCCCCGGTTTATTACTGACTGTATAGGCGTATGTTACCTTGCTGCCGCCGTCGAGAATGATGTCGAGAGCCTTGTGATGCCCGAAAATTTCTACAACGATGGTATTTTCGACAGTCTGCGAGCCCTTCTGAAAAAAAGAACGATTGACCTTGTTGCCATATCTTCAATGACCGGGGCTTTCAAGCAGGCGGAACGACTTGCACGAATTGCCAAAGAAGCGGGCGCATTTGTTGTTATGGGAGGATTTCATCCAACAGCCCTGCCTGAAGAAGTTCTCAAACTCTCATGTGTTGATGTTGTTGTTATCGGGGAAGGTGAAGAAACTTTCAGGGAGCTGGTGCTTCACGGCCCGTCACGCAATATCAGGGGAATTGCTTACAGAGAGGGTGGAGGCATTGTGCAAACCGAACCAAGACCGGTTATTGCTGACATAAACTCCATACGATTTCCGCTGCGCAGTCTGAGGCCAGAACGGTATGGCGAAAAAGGCAATGCTTATTCAATTGACACGATATACACATCAAGAGGATGTCCCTGGAAGTGCTCGTTTTGTGCCAATGATCAAATGCACAAAGCATGGCGAGGCAGAAGCGCCGAAAATGTTGTGGAAGAAATTGCGCTGCTGCACGACCCAAAAAACAAGAAACTTATTAAAATCTGGGATGCCAACTTTCTTACAAACATCGGAAGAGCAGAAAAAATCTGCGATCTGATGATTGAGAGAGGGCTGACAAATTTCCGGATCATGACCGAATCAAGAGCAAAAGACCTTGTTCGTGCTGAACGAATTCTCGACAAACTGAGCAAAATAGGACTCAGCAAAGTTGGACTGGGCATTGAAAGCCCGAACGAAGCCACTCTGGCTCTTATGAACAAGAAAAACAGCCTTGATGACGTATCTTCGGCTATTTCTCTTTGCAAAAAATATCATATCGGCGCAGAAGGATATTTTATTATCGGACATTATACCGAAAATGTACAGGACACCCTTGTCTATCCAGAGTTTGCCCAATCTTTGGGTCTCCGGCATGCTCTGTTTATGATAATGACGCCATACCCCGGCACCGGCATTTTCAACGAATATAAAAATGAAGGGAAAATTCGCTCTTTCGACTGGGATCTGTACAATAACTATTGCCCGGTTATCGAAACCCGTACAATGGATTCAGATACGCTTGTTGCAATGCTGACCTACTGCAATGTGGCTTTTAATGGCTACCGCACTGTCATGAAGCGCAATACCACAAAGGCCATGCTCATCAATTTCATCATTGATCTTTTTCAGCTCACACTTCTTCTGCGGGTCAACAAAAACAACTCTGCCGAACATATCTGCGACCTTTTATTCAATGCTCTCACCTTTTTTCTGGATCAGAAAAAGGGGGAAATAGAACAGCCTGCTGCTGCATCATGCACGCACCTTTCAAAGCCTCTCCGCCTTCGAATACTGCATCCAGCAGGGAAATTCATTGAGTTTTCCCTTGATGAACGCAATAGCAACAGGGTACTTCGCATGACTGTCGGCCAGCTTGACAGTTCCAACAATAATCCGGATTATCCTGAAATCAGGCTGGACAAGCTTGTAGCTATTGCCTGTTCAGTTTCCATGGACAAACTCATGAGCGTCTTGTACAGAAACGAATGGCTCAGCAATAATCCGGGACGAATAACACCACAACTCCTTGCACCACTTGTTGATACTGAAGTGCTTCGTTTTGGAGGTCAACTGGTAACATTACTGCTCAGTATAAAACACAAAAACAACTGAACACTCTTATTTCAGAGCGTTATTGTGGTTCCTCAGCCTGAACCGGCTGATCCGGTGGTCGAAAATAGCGGGTTGAACGAATAACTTCCGAAGCCTTGTGCAGAGATTGTCGGGATTCTTCGACATCAGGCCGGATATCTGCAAATTTAACAAGGTCTGCCTGCTTGAGAAGATTCATGATACTTTCAAACCCTGCAACACCAAGCTTTTTCAGATCGCGTTCAATCTCCTGCGTTACAGCTTCGAGGGCTCTGATGCGGTAATGGCTTTCAAGAAAAGAGCGCATGATATTACTGAGCTCTTCATAACATTCGTGGGGAGGCATCCCGGCAGAAAGATTTGACCCAAGTTTGCGCAGTTTTCGCTGGGCAACCTGACCTGAATCGACCTTTTCAGCGCTTTTCCGCACAACTCTTTTCAGCATAAAAAGCAGAAGGAGTACCAGCCCGCCAACACCGAACACACCAAGAATAAGCGGCATGATCAACAATAAAGGAATCGGCGGTTTCAGAGGTGGCTTGACAGGGCGGAGATCACGCATGGTAGAGTCGGTGAGCGCTCTTACAAATACCGTGGTCGATGGTTTATAGACAATTTTTTTTGTAATGTTTCCCTTGCTATCGTGCAGCGCCACGGTAAAGGGCGGGAGAAACTGCTGACCTGTACCAAAAGCGGCAAGCTCAAGCTCAAACTTCTCCCGGCTCTGACCATGAAGCAGGGATGAGGAGATGTGTTTACTGCTGACCAGTTCGAACGTTCGTACCGAAAGAGAATCAACACCATCACCCCATACAACCGAAGCAACTTCCTGGTCAGGATTAGTGATCTGTATCGTGCAATGAATGCGGTCGCCGACAAGAAGAGTGTCAGGGGTAACCATCATGGTGACGGCAGGAACTCTCTTCTCTGCATGTGCCGGAGATGCGGGCAGCAAACCCGTTGAAAATATCAACAGAAGCATGAACAGAGGCCGCAAGAAAGGCCTTGCCATAAGCCATTCAAACCTTGCGTTCACGATACCGGAAAAAAGAGTTCAGGTCCCCAATAAAAGAGCGATCAGTATCAAGAAATACCGAATCGATACGCATGCGACGAAGCCGTTGACGAAGCTCTTCGTGCTGACGTGACTGCTCCTGACCATAACGCGCAAGAGTACTCCGGCTTGCTCCATCAACCGTCAAGCGCTGGCCTGTTTCAGGGTCTTCAAGATCGAGTAGCGCGCTTGGAGGAATGGCCTTGTCGAGCGGATCACTGATGTGAACCAGAATAAAGTCGTGTCGGGTATTCAACAGCTTCATCCCTTTTTCATAATCGCTGTCAACAAGATCGGTCAAAAGAAAAATAATCTCCTGGCGCCTGCGGGTATATCTGATAAAAGAGAGCGCCGCGTTGATATTGGTTGTTTTGCTTTGAGGCTTCAGTTGAAACAGTTCTTCAAGAATCATGAGCACATGATGCCGCCCCTTTCGCGGTGGAATATAGGTTTCCACCTGGTCAGTAAAGACCAGAAGCCCAACCTTGTCGTTGTTCTGGAGAGCGCTGAAGGCAAGAACAGCGCATACTTCAAGAGCAAGATCCTTTTTACGGTGCTCCCGGCTGCCGAAAAGCATCGAAGCAGATGCGTCAACAACAAGCAACAGACTCCGCTCGCGCTCTTCGGTAAACAGTTTCACATAGAGCTCGTGCTTGCGGGCAGAGGTATTCCAGTCAATAGAACGAACATCGTCACCATACTGGTATTCTCGAACATTACTGAACTCAATGCCCTTGCCTTTGAACGAAGAGTGGTATTCGCCGCTGAACAGCTCACTGGCCATACGCTTCGAGCGAATTTCAACCCGCCTGATGATACGCTGGAGATCTTTCAGATACTCTTCACTCCTCTCCATACTTCTCCCCTCCTGTTTTCATACAAGACAATCAAGGCACCTGCACATGCTGAAGAATCTGCCTGATAATGTCTGAAGGTTTAATATTTTCCGCTTCAGCTTCATACCCTGGCCTGATGCGGTGACGAAGCGTATCATAGACGATTGCCTTGACATCTTCCGGAGTAATATATGGGCGATGCTGCAAAAAAGCATGGGCTTTGGAGGCCAGAAGGAGAAAAATTGACGCCCTCGGCGAAGCTCCATATTCAATCATAGCAGCAAGTTCCGGCATTCCATACTGTGCCGGCACCCGGGTTGCCACAACAAGATCGACGATATAGCGCTGCACCCTCGGATCAACATAAATGCGGTCAATCAAGCCTCTCGCCTGAAAAATATCGCCCGACTGTACGACCGCCTTGACCGGTGCCTTGCTGGCATTGGTCGCTGATCGCAGCATAATTTCCAGCTCTTCATCATAAGAGGGATAATCAACAATAACCTTCATCATAAACCGGTCAACCTGTGCTTCCGGAAGCATATAGGTGCCTTCATGCTCAATAGGGTTCTGTGTCGCAAGCACCATAAACGGCTCCTGCAGCGGAAAGGTCTGGCTGCCAATGGTAACCTGTCGTTCCTGCATGGCTTCAAGCAGCGCAGACTGCACTTTGGCCGGTGAGCGGTTGATTTCGTCAGCAAGAATAACGTTGGCAAAAACCGGCCCCTTGCGGGGATAAAACTCCATCTCCTTTGGATTATAGATCATGGTACCGACAAGGTCTGCCGGAAGCATGTCGGGAGTAAACTGAATGCGCTGAAACTTGAGATTCATTGCGGCGGCAAACGTGCTGACAATAAGCGTTTTAGCCAGACCCGGCACCCCTTCCAGCAGAATATGACCATTGACCAGCATGGCAATAAAAACCCGCCTGATCACATCTCGCTGACCGATAATTCGCTGAGAAAGCTCTTCCTCCGCATGTTCAAGAAACTTCGATGCATCAATGATCCGGGTTCCCAGCTCCTCAAGTTCTACGGCAAGCTGCATAGTGGCTCCTCTCGTCTACTTTTTTCCCAAAAGATGATATAGCTCAACATTTTTTTCCGCAAACTCTACACCTCCCTGTATAAATCCCTGAAGCCGAGAAACAACAGTGCAAGCCCGACGATCGAAGCGGGCCAGGAGTAGAGATCGGGTATATATAACAAGCTGTTAAGGATCCCGATATTTGGAGCACACAACAGAATAATATCCGCTCCGAAAAGGATTAAAAGCAGATGGAGAATGCTTACCTTGACAGGAGATTTGCTCTTGTTGCCCGGATTGTTAGCTTTGCCCATAGATTTTCTGAAATAATAGAGACCATGAATATTTTAGGCATAGAAACCAGTTGTGACGAAACATCTGGAGCCATCGTTTGTGACGGACACGTCTGCTCGAACGTCGTCCGTTCACAGCTTTGTCACACCTCTTTTGGTGGCGTTGTGCCTGAACTGGCTTCAAGAGAACATGAAAGGCTTATCGTTTCAATTGTCGATACCGCCCTAACTCAAGCCAATATAACAAAAAATGAGCTTGATGTCATAGCGGCAACCGCTGGCCCCGGACTGATCGGCGCCGTTATGGTAGGACTTTGTTTTGCGCAGGGTTTAGCCTATGCCCTGGAAGTGCCTCTTGTACCGGTCAACCACATCGAGGCTCATATATTTTCACCATTTATCAATGAAGGCAACGGGCATACCGCTCCTGAAGGCGCCTATGTTTCATTGACGGTCTCAGGGGGCCATACCCTGCTTTCGATTGTTGAGCCTGATCTCTCCTATTCCGTCATAGGCAGAACGCTTGATGACGCAGCAGGAGAGGCGTTCGACAAAACCGGCAAAATGCTTGGTCTGCCCTACCCGGCAGGTCCTGTCATCGACAAGCTGGCCAAACAGGGCGACCCTGCCTTTCATCTGTTTCCGAGAGCACTCACCTCACAGTCGCAGAGCAGTAAAAGCTGGCATGGAAATTTCGATTTCAGCTTTTCCGGCCTAAAAACTTCCGTGCTGACCTGGCTCCAGAAACAAAGTCCGGAATTTATTGAGCACCATAAAGCGGATATTGCCGCGTCAATACAGGCGGCCATTGTGAGCGTCCTGGTCGAAAAAACAATCGCGGCAGCACTCAGCAGGAACATTACGGCAGTGTCAATTGCCGGCGGAGTCAGCGCCAACTCTGCGCTGCGAAAAGTCATGAAAGAGGCCTGCGATAAAAAAGGGATGACACTGCATCTGCCTGGCACAATCTATTCAACCGACAACGCGGCCATGATTGCCACCCTTGCAGGGCTGAAACTCTCCAGGGGAATGCACGCTGAACGGTGCTACAATATCGCTCCCTACGCAAGCTTTGCCGCTGGCGCAAAGAAGGCATGATTGAAAGAGTTCCGCCAACCGAATCTCCAGATTGATGATCATCCCCCCACCTGAAGGGCAAGCTCACTTGTCATCTCTCCTGTTTGTTACATCTTTGTCAATAATAAGATGAATTAAAAAAGGCAAAGTGCCTTCAGGTATATTAGTTCGTTATTATTTCGCTATGCTTAAAAAAGCCAAAGGAAGCCCGATACTTTAAACGAAAGAAAAAATTATGACAATATTTCTCAGCCACGTTGACACCCTGTTTAATTCGTTAGAACATTTATGGGAGAATAAGCGCACCGAGCGAACAGCGGCGAATGTTCTGATCATTGCTTTCCTCGGAACACTCGCCCTCATAGAGCTTCGGCGTCAGGGATTGATTCCGGAAGAACTTGCGGAAATTGTTCCAGCAAACCACTATTACGCCATTAACGTCGCCTTCTCCATGTTACTTGGCCTTGAAGTTCTCGGATTG
>CAILXE010000324.1 GCA_903838095.1 uncultured Chlorobiaceae bacterium | reverse complement strand
TGGGTCGCAGACTCGATTGTTACGGCCATTGTCGCGCGCAACCAATCGAACCGTTTCTTCAGCACATCAAACTCTGGGCCGTATGTGATGAACTTCGCCTTGCCTTTGATCAAACAGCCTGCGCCCTGACCGTATAATCCCTTGACCTTGCTGCTTGCTAATGTGATGAGCACATTGGGGTTATACGCCACGTTTGCCTCAGTCTTGTTCATGTAACCGGCAGGTATCAACAAGCGGCCATCCTCGGACATTGCCAAATAGGCATTCCAGGTATTGACCATATGAGGACCGTCTTCTCCCAAGGTCGCAATGGCAACGACGCCATCCGCCTTCATCAGCTCTGGCAGTACTTCCGGTAACATGATGTTTCTCCTTTGGTTATGTGTTGATAACTTCTTAATTCAGCAGCGACAATTAGCCTTCTGCTGGATTGAATTTGTGCGTTGATATATCTCTTAATAGCTTCATTTTATTATCTCTGCTTCCCATCCCTGATTTCACGTTCTGCTCACCCTCTATTTTTCTTTGATGGCTGCTTCTGGAGTGATGCGCTGCACTCGTTGACGTATATCCATTGTGATGCAAAAATGGGGATCGGGATTGCGCCAATCCCCGGTAACATGATATGCGTTTCCTGCACAGCCTCCCTTGCAGACTTCATGATGTTCGCAACCCTTGCATCCAGACATCTCCTTCGGCTCAAACCGACGCAATTCATTGATGCCTGCACTACCGGTGTTCCATATTTCAGATAAGGAAGCTTCTTGATAATTCCCCATAGAGAGTTCCGGTATTTCAAGAGACGGACATGGATAACAGTGTCCATCGGCACGAATGTACATTTGACTGACACCAGCGCTACATCGTTTTCCGGTTGCCCGTTGTCCGAACCGTTCCGGGTAGACATTCATGCCATAGAGCAGGCGTCGGTTGAGATACTCATGTTCACGAGCAACGCGGTACTCCTCCAATGTCGGAATCATATCAGCATGACTCTTTCCCCGACCTTGCGGCATCATGCGTACAAAAAAACAATAGCGGACACCCATCGAGTGCATGGTATTAAAGATATTTACGCTCTGCGTCAGATTTTCTTTAAAGAGGGTGGTCTGTGATCCGCAGGTTATTCCTTTTTCGCAAAAAAGTTTCAGAGCGTTCACTGCTTTTTGAAAAGCACCGTGTTCACCCCTGAATCTATCGTGGGTCTCATCATTGTCACCATCAATACTTACATTGACTGACCCAACCCCGCATGTAACAAGCTGGTCAGCTCTTTCCTTGGTAAGGGCAAAACCATTGGTACTCAGGTAAACAAATAAATGGCAGCTTTTAGCGTAACTGATTACAGCGTCCAAATCCTTGTAGAGCAATGTCTCGCCGCCAGTGAGAAACAAACGGCAACCTCCCAAATCCACAAATTCATCAATGAGATCAAAAACAGTATTGGTTGTCATTTCGTGGGGCAAGGATCTCCCGCTATCAGCGTAACAATGTGCGCAGGACATATTGCACTTGTTTGTCAACTGAAGTTGCATGACTTTAAGCTGATACGGGGACTTTATCGGTAAACTGAAGTGCCTTTGGGGAAGAGGTGTGGACGAAAATTCAACCACACCCTCTGACAAAAATTGTTCAAGAATCGCTCTTATGACGACGTTTGCATCACCGTCTTCCATTCCGACAGCATCTGCCATCAGGGTGATAACTTGCGAACAATTCCGTTCACCTGTCATCAAACGCAGAGCAAGGGCAATGTCACGAACTATGGTTTCGGCCTTGCCGCTATCGGCAGAAAACAAAATTCCGTGGCGCCTGCCCACAGTGTCCCACAGGTGTACCTGGTAGTTGTTCTTTACCCTTGGATATCCTTCCTGAATCCCTTCAATGACAAGTTTAGTCTCCATGGCGCATTATGTCGAATGCTTTTTTGTCAGCATCAGTACTTAACACACATTATCGGCACAACCAGACATGTTGCCTGCACCACCTTCAGTACCATCAATGCTATCACAGTCTGTACATGCCGCAACATTTCCAACGATCTCTTCGTCACACACATCATCGGCGCAACCAGACATATTACCGGCACCGCCTTCAGTACCATCAATGCTATCACAGTCTATACAGGCAGCAACATTTCCAATGATGTCTTCTGTGTCTTTCATCGTTGCAAACCGGTAGTTAGTGTTATTTGCTCCTTTACGACTCTCCAATTCCCTCAATATTTCCTCAACCTTTTCCTTCGACAACTTCTTCTTTTCCATGTTCCTGTCCTCCTTTTACAACCCGGGTTAATATTTCGTTGTCCGAAAAACCGTTCCAGACAAAACACCTGACATTGTTTCGATTGATCTGCCTAAAACGACACAAGATCATGTAAGCCAAATCTACTCATTCTGGCGCTCCTCTCCTCCATTCTTTGGCGCCTTTTCTTTGTGTCTGAACTCGTGCAGTAACGTCCTGATCTTCGACTTCAGACGCCCTGCTCCGCTATTCTCTTCAATATCTCAGGTGAGAGTGACCCAAAAAAGGGTTTATTCGCCGATAATCTTGATGAGTACCCGTTTTTTCCTCTTGCCGTCAAACTCCCCGTAGAAAATCTGCTCCCAGGTACCAAAATGCAGCCGCCCTTTTGTGACGGCAACAACGACCTCCCGACCCATGATCTGGCGCTTGTGATGGGCATCACCGTTATCCT
>CAILXE010000323.1 GCA_903838095.1 uncultured Chlorobiaceae bacterium | reverse complement strand
GGTTATTTGTTAAGAAAAGAGAAAGATTCTGCTTACCTTCTTTGGAAGTCCAACGGACTGTTCCATTCCAAAAGATTTAAAACCTAAATTTAATGAAAAGCTTTTAGTTATTCAAATCCCTTTCTCTCATTTACTGAACTAAACGCTTATTCATTAACGGAAACGATACATCAAAAAACATACCGGAATTTTTCCCGAAGAAAACAGTATGAAAACGGTCAAAGGATTCGCTTCAGCAACCGTTGGCAATGTCGCCTGCGGCTTTGATGTTCTTGGATTTGCCATTACCGAACCCGGTGATGAGGTCATTCTGACTCTTTCTGACTCTATAGACTCCAGTTCACCGGTCTCCATTACAAGAATTACCGGCGACGGCGGCGCACTGCCCCTTGACCCCAAAAAAAATACTTCCAGCTTTGTTGTCCTGAAATTTCTCGAATATATCCGCAATCATAAACAGATTGACTTTACCGGCCATATTTCTCTTGAACTTGTCAAGCACCTGCCGCTCAGCAGCGGAATGGGCAGCAGCGCAGCAAGCGCCGCCGCTGCGCTTGTGGCCGCAAATGAACTGCTGGGAAACCCCTGTTCCAAAATGGAGCTTGTTCATTTTGCCATTGAAGGTGAGCGGGTGGCCTGCGGCTCTGCTCATGCCGACAACGCCGCACCGGCGATTCTTGGCAATTTCGTTTTGATAAGAAGCTATACGCCGCTTGACCTTATTACGATTCCATCTCCCGAAAACCTCTATTGCTCCTTGGTACACCCTCACACGGAACTGCGAACCGCTTATGCCCGTTCTGTGCTTCCCGCGTCCATTCCCCTCAAAACAGCAACCCAGCAATGGGGCAATGTCGGGGCTCTCGTCGCAGGATTGCTGACCTCCGACTATGACCTCATCGGGCGAGCCCTCGTTGATGTGATCGCCGAACCAAAACGCGCTCCACTGATTCCGGGTTTTTTTGATGTCAAGCGTGCTGCGATGGACGCAGGCGCTCTCGGGTGCAGCATTGCCGGTTCAGGCCCATCTGTTTTCGCATTTTCTTCTTCAGAAAAAATAGCCCTGCAGGTAGGCTCTGCCATGAAGGAGGCTTTTCTCCACGCCAAAACTCCCCTGCAGTCAGATATGTGGGTAACACCGATCTGCAAGCAAGGCGCACGAATACTGTAACAACCATTTCATAATAGCGAACCGTCCGACTCATGATCTATTTCAGCACCAATAAATCATCAATACCCGTCTCCCTGAAAAAGGCAACACTTGAAGGACTTGCTCCCGACGGCGGCCTGTATGTTCCCTCTGAAATCCCCCGTTTCTCGCCAGAGGAGATTGCTCTGCTTGAAGGCGCAAGCTTCAACAACATCGCTTTTGCCATTGCCAGAAAATTTATCGGCAGTGATATTCCGCCTGATCAGCTCACCGACATGATCGAAAACTGCTTCAACTTCGACACGCCGATTGTGGAGCTTGACAGCAAGACGTTTGTGGAAGAGCTTTTCTGCGGCCCGACACTCGCCTTCAAGGATTACGGCGCCCGTTTCCTTGCGCGTTTGACCGGTTTTTTTGCGGCGGAAGAGGAGAAGCTTATCACGGTGCTTGTGGCAACCTCGGGAGATACAGGCAGCGCGGTTGCCTATGGATTTCAGGGGATAGCAAACACCAGAGTGGTACTGCTTTACCCTTCAGGCAAGGTAAGCCCCCTTCAGGAGCAGCAGCTCACCACTGCCGGAGGCAATGTCTTTGCTCTTGAAGTCAAGGGGGATTTTGACGACTGCCAGCGCATGGTAAAACAGGCGTTTGTTGATCCGTCACTGAACAAATCTCTGACACTCACCTCCGCCAACTCCATCAATATATCTCGACTGATTCCCCAGTCATTCTACTATGCCTGGGCTGCCCTGCAGCTCAAGGAGCGTTACAACTGCCATGAACCTCTTTTTTCTGTGCCAAGCGGCAATTACGGAAACCTTACTGCTGGTGTACTGGCAAAACGGATGGGGTTCCCGATCGGTCACTTTATAGCCGCGTCAAATGCCAACGACAGCGTGACCCGCTATATCGAGAGTGGACGCTACGACCCGCGCCCAACCATCACAACCCTTTCAACGGCAATGGACGTCGGCAACCCAAGCAATTTTGCCCGACTGAGATATTTCTATCACAACGATTATGCCTCAATGGCGCGGGATATTTCCGGTATTGCGGTTTCGGATGAAGAGACAAGAGCAACAATCCGTTCAGTGAACGAGCGGTTCGGTTATGTCATGGAGCCACATACCGCCGTTGCCTTCCGCGCTCTTGAAACATACAGAACCACCACCGGCAATGAAGAGAAGCCCGGCATCCTGATCTCCACTGCCCACCCGGTTAAATTTCTTGAAGCAATTGAGGAGACGCTTGAGACAACGATCGAGATTCCCTCAAACCTCCAGGGACTTATGGAAAAAAAGAAAAGCGCCACACTGATCAGGCCAGAGTATAAAGATCTTGCCGCTTTTCTTAACAGACTCGACCAGTAACCCTGAATGAGTATGCCATGAACTTCAGAACACTGCTGTTTCTCTTTATCCTGATACCCATCACGTTTTTCGGGATATTGTTTATCCTCTTGCTTACTCTCTTCAACCCCACAGGCAACAGTTTTTATAAGATTTCGGCATGGTGGGGTCGGCTGAGCGCAAAACTTTTTGGTATCACCATCGACGTTATCGGGCAGGAGAATTACAGCCCCGATCAACACTATCTCGTCATCAGCAACCATGCCGGCATGGCCGATATACCGCTGCTGCTCGGCATCATGAAGCTCAACCTCCGATTTATGGCAAAAGAGGAGCTTGGCAAAATACCGCTCTTCGGGCGGGCGCTGAAGCAGGCGGGCTATGTCATGATCAAACGGGGACAAAACCGGGATGCGCTCAACAGTCTTATTGATGCAACAAATGTGCTGAAAAAAGGGCATTCCCTTCACATTTTTCCGGAAGGAACCCGATCAGCCACCGGGGAGCTCCTCCCCTTCAAGCGCGGCGCATTCCGTGTCGCCATGAAAGGCGGCGCTCCGGTACTGCCCGTCACGATAATCGGAAGCCATCTGATCACCCCGAAAAAAAGCCTTGTCATCAACAAGGGAACGATCAGGGTGATCATCGATAAACCCCTTCTGCCATCATCGTTCAGCACCATCGAAGAGCTGATGGCCGCCTGCTCCAATGTCATCACCACCAACTTCAACCGCTACCGCAACAACTAAATCTGGCGATAGAGGTTCACCATCTCAATAGCAGTCATGGCGGCATCAAAACCCTTGTTGCCAGCTTTTGTGCCCGCACGCTCAATCGCCTGCTCAAGATTTTCCGTAGTGAGCACACCAAAGGCGATTGGAACTCCGGTGTCGAGAGAGGCCTGGGCAATCCCCTTGGTCGCTTCGGCTGCAATAACATCAAAATGCGGCGTCGAGCCCCTGATAATAACTCCAAGCGTCACAATGGCGTCATACTTGCCGCTGAGCGCCACCTTTTTAGCCACCATCGGCAGCTCAAAAGCGCCGGGACAACGGTAGATGGTGATATTCTCTTCCGAGCCGCCATGACGACGGATACAGTCAACAGCGCCCTCAACAAGCTTCTGCCCAATAAAATCATTAAAGCGGGAGACAACCAGCGCAAACCGTGTATCAGTTGCACTCAACGCGCCCTCAATCTGCTTCATCTGCATAACAATCGTTGTTTTGAGTTATTTTTGCGGACTAACAATAACCAAGCATCCGCTCTGCAAGATCAATTAGAACATGGCCAACAGCAATATGGCACTCCTGAACCCGGTCAGCAGAACCAGCATGAGGAACAATAATTTCCAGATCAGCCATCCCCTTCAACACACCACCATCACCACCAAGCAGGGTTAACGTCTTCATCCCCTGGCGCTTCGCCACCTCAATCGCATTGACTACACTCGTGCTGTTGCCACTGGTGGACAACCCGACCAGAAGATCACCTTCACGGCCATAAGCCTCAACAAGTCGGGCAAACACCGCATCATACCCAAGATCATTTGCCCCCGCCGTCAGGGCCGATGTATCAGTAGAGAGCGCAATTGCCGGAAGCGCCGGACGAACCACCGTGCTTCGGTAACGAATCGTCAGCTCCGTCGCCAGATGCTGGGCATCCGCCGCACTGCCACCATTGCCACAGAACAGCACCTTTCCGCCCTCCTCAAATGTCTGGGCCATCATGCGCGCCATGGCAACAATCACCGAGCTGTTCTGCCGAGCCACCGTCTCCTTGAGGCGGGCGCTGTAGAGCATGATATCGAGCACCACCTCCTCATAACGAGTCCGGTCAGTCAGCCCATCGGAACACCTGCATTGCTTCGACATAAAAACGGGTTTAAACGATATGAAATCCGGGAAGCAATATAAGGAAAAAACTGAAGGGTTGCGTTCCGGCAAAGATGGACTTCAGGAGATCCGGTACGGCTCCTGAAGGGTTATCTTGACGCAGTTATATTTTTTAACCGCAACACCTTCAATGAATGGTCGACGATATCGTCATCTTTCACTCGTTCATGTTGAGGCAACTCCTCCTGAAGCAGAGTGGCATTTACCCGAAGAGATCGATCCAGCTCCTTCCCCAAGTTCTTTTGAGAATTGTCATATTCCACCGGATGGCTCCCGTGAATAAATCCATTCATGAACATAAATGAGCGGTACCTTCGCTGCTCCATGGCAATCAGCTCTGCACGCATCTCCTCCATCAGCTTGCACTCGTCACCTGAAAGAGTGGCATTTCCGTAAAAAACAGAAGCCGCAACCTTTTCAGCCCCAATTCCTGCATAACGGGCTTTCATCGCCAGATGATCGGCAAGATCACGATTCGACTCTTTCTCAAAAAGTTTAAGATGATTCCAGTCCTTATCTTCGACCTCATGAGATTCTGCGTAAACGTCAAAATAACCTTTTGCAATTTCATCTGCACGGTCTTCCGCAACTGTTTTAGCAAACACCGAGTCAATACTTATCTCCTTAATGCGATATGGCAGATTCTGTAACGCTGGCAAATCGGCATTTTCCGCAATTCCCAGATCCGCCTTGCCTTGCACCGCCAGAATCAACCGTTGCGTTTGACCTTTCCCGATTGTGCGGATCACCTCCTTATCCATGCACAAGGCGACCTGAAGATCGCGAGCTTCGGCCAGATTGCGAATATCCGAATCGTGGCACACATAAATAACCGATGGCCAGCGTGTATTGTCCATCACGGCAATGGACTGTTTTCGAATAGCTTCCGCTGCCGGAATATTCAGAAGAGTAAGCCTGATCGGCGGCAAAACGCTCTCAAAATATTCTCTGGAAGTTTCATGCCCGCCCCCCCAATCACCGACGGAGCTATAGTCGGCTCCAAGCGCCGGATAGACAGCTTTAAGCTCCCGGAATGCTTCCTCCACACCCTCTCCAGCCCAAACCACGTGCAGCTTGCCTTTGGGCGAAAAAACACCGATACGGGCAAACCTGACCAGAAGCGCCTTTGCCGCATCAGACGTTCCAATCACCATGATCGTTTGTGCAACAGGGCCAACTCTGTCGGTTGGCGCATAGACATCGGGGGCATAGGTATTCACGATGCCACGGGCAACAATGTCAAAGGGACTCAAGGCCCTAATATCAAATTCTTTAGAGTGAAAGCCTTTGAGACCTACCCAGTCCACACAAAGTCGCTGCATATCGCCCGATGCTGTACGAACAAATATCCGCAGATCATTTTTCAGAGAGTTGGAGACAAAAATATTTTTCAGAATGGACTGATTATCCCGTTCCCCCGGAAGAAGCAGATAGAGGCATTCGGCATGTTTCAGATTGGCTTGTTCCCCGATATCTGTATGCAAAGCATCATGACAGAGTACGATGGAGTTGGCATCATCAAGTCCGAAAGGATCAAGAAGATCTATGGCGACAACATTGTTTTTATGAGTAAGCTCTTTCGCTAACGCCTGCCCGAATGCGCCATAGCCGATAATGACATGGTGATTGGTGAGAGCGTTAACCTCCACTCTTTTGAAAAAGGGAACAAGACGCTTGCGAAACAACTGTGAAATAAAAGTGCCCGAAGCAAATAATGGAATGGCAAACTGGAGTAAGTACAGGGCATGTCGCAGGCGCGGATCATTCACGCCATCGACATCCTTGCCAAGAGTAATAAATTGGAGGGAATAATAAAGAGACTTGCGACATCGGGAGAGAAAAGCTTCATCCATGGAAATCATCCACAGCACCGTTGAAGCCAGCAGCAATATGCCGAGAATCACTATCCCCAAATTATCGAGACCCTCTATCCATTTGCTCCAAGGAATCGATCTCTTCAGCTTGCTCGTTTTACGCATTCGAGTAACCTTATAAGTTTTGAACATTCGATGAATTCATGCCCCAAAAATCGGACCGCCCAAGGCGGTCGTTTCTGTTGTCGCTGGTTACGCAAAATTTTGGTGCGCTGCGCAACCTGCACGGTCGCTGAGTAGGCCGAAGGCCGTATCGAAGCGCCCTTGCTGCAACTCACCACGATTTTGTAACTGCACTCTCACTCAAATCCACTCACCTGATGTTGGGGCCGGGGTACCGGTTTAGCATTGGCTGCTTGAATACGTTTCAAATTATTCTTAAAGAGGAAACGGAGGCCAACCCATCGGTGTTCCGCCAATCAGATGCCCATGAATGTGAAAGACGCTCTGCATGGCATCGCGACCGCTGTTAAAGACCAACCGGTAGCCGGACTCTTTGATGCCGAGGATTTCGGCAACGGTGCCCGCTGCAAGAAGAATTTGACCGGCAATTGCTTCATTTTCAGGGCTGAGGTCACTGAGTGAGGCGATATGGGCGACCGGAATGATGAGAACATGTTGGGGCACTACGGGCGAGATGTCCCTGAAGGCGACAACATGCTCGTTGCGATAAACAATCTTGGCGGGTATTTCGCCGCGCACGATGCGGCAAAACAGGCAATCAGGTTCCTGATGTGTCATAAACGGTTCATCATTATGTTAGGCAGGTGCATTATTTCAACATCCATCACTCTGCATGAGTGGTATTCTCCGAGTTTTCGGTTTCTGGTTGTGGCGCTTCTTTAATCCTGGAGGCAAGCACCTTGTCAATCCGCTGGCCGTCAAGGTCAACAATCTCAAGACTCCAGTTTTCCCAGGTCATAATATCACCGGTGCGCGGCATACGCCCGAGCAGCCACATCATCAGGCCGCTGAGCGTGTGATAGAGCCCTTTATCCTCTTCCGGCACACTTTTCAGCTCCAGCGTGTCTTTAAGCTCGGGAACCGGGATAAGTCCGTCAAGCAGCCATGAACCGTCCGTACGCTGTACGGCCCATGAATCCTCAAGGTTACGGGGTACAAACTCGCCGGTGACCGCCTCAAGCATATCCTGAAGCGTAACCAGACCCTGTATTTCGCCGTATTCATCAACCACAAAGACCATCTGTGTGCCAGAGGTTCTGAAATGGTCGAGCAGCTCCATACCTGTCAGTGTTTCAGGCACATAGACGCATGGTTGCAACTGCGAGGTAAATTCCGTCAACCCGCCTTTCAGTGTCTTCGCCAAGAGCTGCTTGGCATTGACAACGCCGAGCAGCGACTGGAGTCCACCGTTACATACCGGAAAGCGGGAGTGTTCTGATTCTGTCACCCGGCGGATATTCTCTTCCAGCGGGCGTGAAACATCAAGAGAGACGATGTCAGCTCTCGGAACCATCAGGGTACCGAGTTGACGGTCGTCAAGGCGGAAGACATTGCGAACCATTTCATGTTCATGCTGCTCAATCACACCGGCTTCTGAACCCTCTTCAAGCATGGCATGAATCTCTTCCTCTGTAACACTCGGAATGGAGTGTGGGTGGGTTCCCATCAAACGAAGAATGGTGTTGGTTGAGGCTGAAAGCAGTCTGCCAAATGGACGGGTAATCGACGAGAGAGTAAACATCGGGCGCGACACCAGGCAGGCAATTTTTTCAGGGTTCAACTGGCCAAGACGCTTGGGAACAAGTTCACCAATAACAATGGTAACGTAGGTAATCGACAGAACGACCACCACTGTTGCTATAATGTGACTTGGCTCAGCATCCATGCCGAAGGTCTGCAACCTGATTGCAAGAGGCCCGGCAAGCGCCCCTTCACCAACGATACCGTTCAGAATACCGATAGAGGTAATGCCAATCTGGATGGTCGAAAGAAATCTGGTTGAATCGTGGGCCAGCTTCACGGCAACTGCCGCTGCTTTATCTCCATCCTCGGCCATCTTTGCAAGGCGTGATTTTTTTGCCGTGACCAGTGCAATTTCGGACATGGCAAAAAGACCATTAATAAGAATCAAAACAAAAAGAAAGAGAATTTCCATACGTTACAATGCTGAACCTTTTGGGCAATGAATGATAAAGCCCGGAATCGCTGTACTCATTTCATACAGCGGAAAACCTGAAGATTCTGTTATTATTGTCCTTTTAAAGACATAAGATATGTTGAAAAGAGCACAAAGCACACCATTCATTTTTACTGTTAACAGGAAAGTAACATAAAAGATTCAATCCTCTTCCGTCTTTGACCTCTTCAGCGCGCTCCTGTCGACGGGCTTCCCTTACCAGCCAGCAACACCGTTCTGGTGCAGCCATTGTTGAGCGGCTGGATGGCCCAGTTTTGCTGCCGCAGATAAATCAGCGATAACTCCCTGTTTGTCTCCAAGATCAAGTCTTATTGCGGCCCGATTCATAAAGGCAGGAACAAATGCCGGATCGATCTCAATCGCCCTGGTGTAGTCAGCTATGGCGCCTTGAGTATCCCCCGTTTCGGCTTTTGCATTCCCTCTGTTGTTGTAGGCATCAGTAAATTGAGAGTTAAGCTCAATCGCCTTTGTGTAGTCTGCTATTGCTCCCGGTTTATCACCTGCACTGTATTTCAGCGCGGCGCGACTGTTATAAGCTTCCGCAAGTTTCGGGTCCAGTTCAATCGCTTTTGTGTAATCGGCCAGTGCGCCCTGATTATCCCCTTTGGCAAATTTTGCTTCGCCACTTGAGCAAAAGCTTTTGGCATCATCTGCGGCGCCGGCATTGGCCACTCTGGATGCGGGCAGTAACGTCAGAAGCGCTATAACAAGAAAACGTCCTGTTTTTTTCATGTTCATCTCCATTGTTGATTCATGAAGCTCTCCCGCCGCAGGCAGCGGAAGAGCTGATTTTAGAAGAAACTTGACATAATTTCACCCCAAGCGGTCGGGAATTCAACCCGTAAATCTTAAAAAAGAACAATGTTTACCATTAGAATGTCTGGGTTAACCCTACATTCAATGAACGGCCCTGTCCTGAAAGCGGCCCAAAATCGGCTGCCCTTCTGAAGGGCGGCACCTTGCTGTTCAGAAAGTTGTCATAGTTAATGCCTCCCAGCGGAAGAAAGTAACTGGTATCAAAAAGGTTTGTCACGCCTATATCCATTTGCAGCTTTTTCCATTGGTATGCTGTACGCAGATTGAAAAGTGCATAGGCTCTTGTCTCCGGTTCAAAGCGCAAAAGATCTCTTCTGCTCTTTCTGCCAACGAGTTGCATCTCAACAGCATTGCTCCATCCATTCAGACGCTGTTCCAATGAAAAGAAACCATGCAATGGCATAATATGATAAAGCGAGCCCCCTGTATCAAGGTCGTCACCGTGAACATATCCAAGGTTGCCATGCAGTTGTCCGGCGCCAAAACAGGTGTTTTCCCACAATGTCATCTTTCCTGAAATATCAAGACCGTAGAGCCTTGCATCGTGGTTGACAAACCGCAGGATGTTACGGGTTTCACTGCCTCCCGTCCAATTCCATGTTTGTGTCCCGATGATTTCTACGCCAATATAATCACTGATATACGTATAGTATGGCGTAAGCTTCACTTCCCAGCTTTTTCGGTCACTGTCGTGCCAGTCTGCAGAGATGCTCAGGGTATGGGCTACTTCTGGAGTGAGGTTCTGATTACCCACATAACCATTGCCATCACCAAACCAGTTGACCATCCCGCTGGTCATCCACATGGTCGACCATGCATAGCGCTCATACAGATTTGGAGAGCGGGTCTTGCGGGCATAACCAACCTCATAGCTCTCAGTATTGCCGGGCTTGTACTTAACAAGCGCTGTCATATCCCAGTTACTGTCATTCCGGGTATGATCCTGAGCATTGAATGCATCTGAATCACGCTTGTAATTTGTATATATCGGCATAGGACCTACAGTGTCCCCGTCGTTATACCCCTGCACATTACCGGTCTCCATCTGAACCTGTTCATTTCGGATGCCGAGCACTGTCGCCACCTGTTTTGACAGCTTTGATTCCCATTCGCCATAGACACTATAGCGATCCCGACGTCCATCATTAATGTTCAGAAAAGTATTGGGACCCATGCTCCCCGTTGTAGCATAGATCGCAGGCCATCTGTCGTTAAGGCTGAAATGATGAAATTCATTGCCAAAGCGCAAGACGTTCTTTTCTGCAACAGGAACTTCACTCTTTATTGAATAGCCGATATCTATGCCTCGAGTCTCCATCGGCATATCAGGCATCGTCTCCGGTATTCTCTTGTTTATTATCAGCTTATCTTCTCCGGAATTCATGATATGCCAGGTGTTCTGCCAGTAGGCAGTGGCATCAAGTTTACCCCAGGCATACTCACTCTTGTAACGGATATTCAAAAATGAGGCGTTGTTTTCGATCATGTCCATCCACTGGTTGACAAAGCCCTGACCGGGAATAAATTGATGCCCGGCCTTCAGTGTCAAGAGACTGCTTTCACCCTTGAGCGCCAAAGTAGCCCCGATATTACGCGATTCGTAATAGGTGGAGGTCACCGTCTTGCCATCACCATCTTTGTAGTTATTGGCATGATCGATAGAGTATAGTGGACCCCGATTTTTAGACAGTGGTTTAAGTT